>NZ_CACSIH010000062.1:0-79436 GCF_902705805.1 Alteromonas alvinellae
GCACTACTACCGCGGAGCGGTTTAGTCCTTTGGCACAAAACGGAAGTAGTCGAATAAAAGTAGAATTGTCAGTATCTTCTCCCAAACGAACCTTTAACACAAACGCTACTCTAAACAATCACCGGCGCCCTAAAAAGCAATTCTTGGTGAATATAAATTACCAATCAGCGCTGTATACTTTGTTGGCTGCGGACGCTTCTACTTCTAGTGGGGCTTTATCGTAACCGTATTCAGCCATGTCGAAAAAGTGTTGGGTGACAACTTCATCTAAACTGGCTCGTTCAATCTGTAACACATGCACTAATTCGTGGGCTAACTTTGGTCTATTAAGCTCGAAATCTTTACGAGCATAAATCGAATAGCCGAAAACTTGTGCGTTATTTATTATTCCTTCTCCAACAAGTCCAACGGCTTCGCCAAACACTTTAAGCGCGAAGTTTTCGTAGGGATATGGCACTTCATCTACATAAACAATTCTTACTTTCTTAGGCTGTTTAATGCCTATCTCCGCTGCTAGCGCCAATTCTTGTTCATTCAACGGTTGACCTATTTTTAAGCCTTTCATATCTGTTTCATGTGCCCACTCTATGTACTGCGGCAACAATACGCGTGCTATTATTTTTTCATAGGAGAGTGCCACAACGACTATTACTATAAACAAGGCTAACGATACGAACTTTATAAATTTCATGTGGTTAAAATCCATTTTAAAGGGGAGTTTGTGCCGCTTACACGCTTTGTTACAAACAGTTGAAGCGTGTAGTCAGCGCAATCGCATTAATGCTATATGCGTAGTAGAGCTTATGATGGCGAAGTGTTCCATCAAAGGGCTACAGGAAATGTGATTAAAAACAAAGTAAAAGGTTACACACCGCTATTCAACAGTGAATTGTGACTAGCGGTGGTGATGGTTCAAACTACGATATAGAGTTTTATTCGTCGTCAGACAGAGTGTTTCTTGGCTTGCGTTTCACAGGAACCATACCAATATCTTCTCCAGACATGGTATCGACACGCTTTTTAGTGCCAGGTTTTGCTGGTTTCGCTACGCGCTTTTTACCATTTTTCGCATTTGATTGTTTTGACACTTTTTGCTTCGGCGTAAAACCTTTAAAAGATGCCGAGAATTCGTCATGCGGTGAACACTCTAATGCATATTGAAGGTGATTCTTAAGCCCCTCGAAACTGTTCCAATCACGAGGGCCAATTAGCGAGAATGCTTCGCCTTTTTGCCCAGCACGGCCTGTACGGCCGATACGGTGAATGTATTCATCCGCGTTCTTAGGAAGGTCAAAGTTAACTACCAAACCTACTTTTGATAAATCTAGTCCACGAGAGGCGAGGTCGGTAGTAACCAGAATACTGTGCTGTCCACGAGCAAACGCACTCATGACTGCTGCGCGTTGGCTTTGTAGCATATCACCACGAAGCGCAATAGCTTCTAAGTTTTGTTCGTTAAGCAGTGCTGCAATTCTATCGGTATCTTCACGGGTAGCTGTAAATACGATAGCTTGGTTGTAGGTACGATTGGCTAGTTCAAACTGTAAAATTTGATCTTTGTTATCAACATTGTCTGCAAAGAAGCACTTCTGTTCGATATCGCCATGCTCTGCGGTTGAGTCTCCTACAGCCACACGAACAGCGCCTTTGGTTAACTGCGTTGTCATATACTTTAGCTCAATATTATCGAGCGTGGCAGAAAACAACATAGTTTGACGCTTTCTGTGATCAGCATAGTCGTTAATCATTTTAAGCTGAGCAGAGAAGCCTAAGTCTAACATTCGGTCGGCTTCATCAAAGATAAGCAACTCTAAACCGTTTAAATACACACTTTTATCTAATAGATGATCGGCTACACGACCAGCGGTACCAACGATAATGTGAGGGTTACGGCGAAGCGCTTTAACTTGGTCGTTATAATTTTCACCGCCCACAATAAGTGAACAAGTAAGATTTAGCCCGGTACACATTGATTTAGCTTCAATGAAAACTTGTTTGGCTAGCTCACGAGTTGGCGCAAGAATAAGTGCGCGTGGGTCTTGACGACTAAGGGCTTTTTGCGACATTAGCCTGTTTATAGCTGGCACTAAAAAGGCGAAGGTTTTACCTGACCCCGTTTTTGATGACGCAATAATATCTTTGCCCTGAATAGCAGGCAGCATAGTGCGTTCTTGAATTTCGGTTAGCGTCGAAATGTTTTTCGTTTCGAGCTTTGAAATAATTTTGTGGTGAACAGGTAAATCAGTAACTAGCAAGAAGGTATAGCCTTTTTAAAATGACATTCGAGCGCATTATCCCTTAATGCACGGTGCATTTAAAGGTTTAATGGAAAGGCTTATAAGTTTGCATAACTAAGGCGGGCACTTGTAACATTCGTTACTCAACGAAGAATATAAAGTTAAAGCAAAAATGTGAGTTAACTCAATGGCGCGCGCTTACCACAAGAGCATAATTGCTGAATGATAAGCGCGACATTGCTAAGCACAATTAAATGAGAAGCTCAATTAAACGCAGAGTTTATTTGAATTAGTTTAAAACTGCATTTCAGGTACATTGTCAGGAACAACGAGCTTTCCGCCCGTTTTCTCTTTAATTTCGTCAACGCTGACGCCCGGTGCACGCTCTTGAAGCACAAATGCACCGTCTTCAACACTCAGCACTGCTAAGTCGGTAATAATGCGCGTAATACAGTTCACTCCGGTTAACGGTAAGGTGCATTCGCTAAGTAGTTTTGGGTTACCGTGTTTGTCGGTATGGGTCATAGTAACGATGATGTTCTTTGCGCCAGCAACTAGGTCCATAGCGCCGCCCATGCCTTTAACGAGTTTGCCTGGTATCATCCAAGACGCAATATTACCTGACACATCAACCTCAAATGCGCCAAGTACAGTAAAGTCGACGTGACCACCGCGGATCATGGCAAAGCTCTCAGCGCTACTAAAAATAGACGCGCCCGTGATAGCCGTTACCGTTTCTTTACCCGCGTTTATCATATCAGCGTCAATTTCATTTTCAGTCGGGTAACGTCCCATACCCAAAAGGCCGTTTTCTGACTGTAGCATCACACTGATGTCATCTGGCACATAGTTAGCTGCAAGGGTAGGGATTCCTATGCCTAAATTGACGTAATCGCCATCTTTAAACTCTTGAGCGACGCGCATTGCGATTTGTTCTCTACTAAGCATTACACTGACTCCTTGCTAACTACACGGCGTTCAATTCGTTTTTCAAATGAACCTTGAATGACACGGTTTACATAAATCCCCGGAGTGTGGATCTCGCTAGGGTTCAATTCACCAGGCTCTACAATTTCCTCTGCTTCTACCACAGTGATTTTACCTGCAGTAGCGGCCATAGGATTAAAGTTTTGTGCTGTATGGCGATAAATACAGTTTCCGTAAGTATCTGCTTTCCATGCTTTTACAATGGCAAAGTCTCCAGTAATAGCATGTTCAAGAATATAAGGGCGACCGTTGAATTCTTTGACTTCTTTTCCTTCACCAACGGGCGTGCCATAACCTGTGGCAGTGTAGAATGCAGGAATGCCAGCACCACCGGCGCGCATTTTTTCAGCCAGCGTTCCTTGAGGTGTAAGTTCAACTTCCAACTCACCGTTAAGCAGTTGTTTCTCAAACAGGGCATTTTCACCTACATAAGAAGACACCATTTTGGCTATTTGCTTATCTTCCAATAAAAGGCCCAAGCCAAATCCATCTACACCACAGTTATTAGAAACTACAGTAAGTCCAGAAACGCCCATTTTCTTAATTTGGCCTATCAGTCCTTCAGGAATGCCACACAAACCGAAGCCGCCCGCAATAACTGTCATCCCATCTTTAAGGCCAGTCATTGCTTCTTCGTATGAGGATACAACTTTGTTAAATCCCGCCATTCTCTATCTCCAATGTATTTGTTAAAAATAAGTATCGACATTGTTGCTTCATTTGTAAAATCGAATTAATCTTGCAATTAATAAATATTGTTTATTAATAGATGGGCTGAGTTGAAAAATTTATGGATGTTTCATACCGTCAAATAAAAGCGTTTGTAGAAGTGGCAAAATCATCAACCTTTGCTGAAGCAGCGGTAAATCTGCACTTAACACAACCAGCTTTATCATCGGCAATTAAAAAAATGGAAGAGCAGTTAGGCGGTAAGTTATTTCAACGCAATACACGCAATGTAAGTCTAACACCGGAAGGAGAGGTGTTGTTTCCAAATGCTTTGAGGCTACTGCACGACTGGGACAATACATTTTCTGATATTCAAAATTTGTTTGCTATGGCGAAAGGGCAGCTTACCATCTGCGCCATGCCGTCATTTGCAGAATCTCATCTGCCAAATATCTTGTCAGTTTTTCATCAACGTATTCCAAACGTTAACTTGCGAATTGTCGATGTAGTTATGGAACAGGTAATTCATGAAGTTACTACTGGTCGTAGTGAAATTGGTTTCTCGTTTGAACCAGAGCGCAAAGATGGTTTAGTGTTTAAAAGCCTATTCGCCGATGAGTTTGTTGTTGTGACCAACAAAGCACAATCAGCCCATTTAGGGGACAAGTTGCATTGGCAGGATTGTCTTAAACTGCCATTAGTAATGATGAATAGGGGATCTGCAGTACGCCACTGGACTCAATCTAAGCTAGCACAATATGGTGAGTTAAATATAATCGCGGAAACCGGGCAGCTATCTACCCTCGGAAAGCTTATTCTAAATGGATTAGGAATATCCATTATGCCAGCGATTTGTAAAGCGCAAATGGAGGGATTGGGGCTAGTAACAAAAGAAATTAGTGACATGCCTCTGGTGAAAAATATTGGAATAATTCGAAACGCGCGAAAAGGGTTATCTCTGCCGGCTCAATCTATGTGGGACATGGCCGTAGCGCATTATGAGTGAAATAATGCGCTTTATTCTTAAGAAAAGGTTCGACCTACCACTTCTTTTTAGGTGCGAACAACTCGTCTAATTCGTCTCTTTCTTCTTCTTGCTTCTTAGCGCGATCCTTTTCGTTCACACTCTTAAGGTTGCTTTGTATGTCGTGTAACCACTCGTTAAGTGTAGAAAGTTTAGACATTGAGTATTCATCTTGAGGGTTTTGATTTTCTAGTGCGTTTTTCGCCTTTTCAAAATACTGTCTGGCAGACCCAAGCATATTGGTTTGAAGCGCAGCGCGGCCGCGCTTAATCAATGTTTCTACATTTACTTTTACCTGCAAGCGTTCAAGCTGCTTATCTTCATCCATGAATACTTTAGAATCAATTTGACCTTTGCTGTGCTCAGAGCGAAGGATAATACGAAGTTTTTTAACCGCTTGAATATACTGAATAATCATTTTGTCGTTGTCGGGTAACGAGAACTCCGTCGTAGCGCCAGAGTTGTCAGAGAGTGCCGCAGCCGTCGCTTGCTCACTACTAGAAATTCTTTGCTTTAACTCAGCGGTGCTTGATAACTCGTTCATCGCTTTAAGTGCATTAAGAATACGATTATGAAGAATGCCCATAATACGTGAAGATACCGGCATATTTACACTTGCAGCGATAACGTTTTCCGTTTCATCGACAAGGGTACGTTGCTTAGCAAGTTCAGTACGTCGCTCCGCCTCTTGCTTTTGTCGATGTTGTTGTATTGCATTTATGAAAATAGCTGCAATAAGCAAGACAACAATTAAAATAATAATAATCACGTACATGCGTGTGTTTCCGTCTGTTTTTATTTCTTATAACGTCAGTTTTTTCTTAAACGCGAGCGTTACTTTCTGAATTATCTATTGTTATCGGACAATACTACGGTATTTTTACTTCAAATACACTTCCGCCGAAACATCCATCATTTGATAGGGCAATAGTGCCATATCTATCGCCTTGCGAATGCGCACTTGCAATAAGTTTGGCAAAGAATAGCCCCAAACCTGTCCGGCCTTGGCTTAATTCAAAGTCACACAAATCTTCGTGGCTTTTGGATAACATTTCGTCTGGGTAACCACTACCATCATCTTCAATTTTTAATGTCATAAAATCATTATCGTCGACATGCGCTGAAACAAGTATTTTTGATGTCCCATAGCGCATAGCGTTTATAATGACGTCGTTCAAAAGTAAATAAATTAACTCACTGTCCAAATACCAGCTCAAGTCTTCTTCAATATCAATGACTATATCAATATTTTTTTGAGCTACGTACAGCGCATTTGAGCCGATAACGTCTTCTACTAGATCTTTTAGAAAACTTTCGTCAACCGTTATGGGAAGGCTTTCTAGCTCTGCTCTGTATAAAGAGAGGATCTGAACAAGGTTAGTGTTAAGCCTAGACGCTTCATAATGAACACTGGCAACTTGTTCTCTTGCTTTTGTGTCCCGCGGAGAGAGGGTATCGCTTAGCGTTTCAATAGACTGAATCAAAAGAAAAAGTGAGTTTTTCATATCGTGTACAGCTGCAGCTAGTACCGATGAAAAATCAATTGTGGATGTAACCTGTTTACTGCTACTCATTAACTATTAAACGCCGTGCGACTATTTCACCCTAAACATACTGTAGAAGAGATTGAACAATGAAGGGCAAATTACGCGTAAATTTGTAAAAAAATAAACAAATTCAACTTTATAATGCAAATTTTGTAATAGCAACTAGTAAAAAACAGTAGTTTTGGTTATAACGGTGGGAGTAAAGTGTCAGTCTATCCTTTGAACGGTGTAAAATATGAAGCTACAGCAACTACGGTATATCGTAGAAGTCCTCAATAATAATTTGAACGTGTCGGCAACTGCAGAAAGTTTGTATACCTCTCAGCCTGGTATTAGCAAACAAGTTCGCATGTTAGAAGATGAGCTAGGCGTTCAAATTTTTGGCCGTAGTGGAAAGCACCTTACACACGTTACTGATGCAGGCAACGATGTAATTAATATTGCGCGTGAAATCTTGGCGAAAGTTGAAAGTATTAAAGCCGTGGCTAGAGAGCACACACTTCCTGACCAAGGTAAACTTAATATTGCGACTACCCATACGCAGGCCCGTTATGCATTACCTGATGTGATACAGGGTTTTATGGGCAAATACCCCAAAGTTTCACTGCATATGCACCAAGGTACGCCATCGCAAATTAGCGACTTAGCAGCTAAAGGCGAAGCTGATTTTGCTATTGCCACAGAAGCACTGCACTTATACAACGATTTGGTCATGCTTCCCTGTTATCACTGGAATCGCAGTGTAATCGTAAACAAAGATCATCCGCTGTCGAAAAAGGGCACTATCGATATTTCTGATATCGCAAAGTATCCATTAGTTACGTACGTTTTCGGTTTTACAGGACGTTCTGAGTTAGACCAAGCCTTCGAAAGGGCTGGGCTAACGCCAAAGATTGTATTCACTGCTACCGATGCCGACGTAATTAAAACTTATGTACGCCTAGGAGTAGGTATTGGCGTAATAGCCTCTATGGCCGTCAGTGAAGAACTAGATGATGACTTGGTAAAAATAGATGCGAGTCACTTATTCGATTACAGCACTACCAAAATTGGCTTTAGAAAAGGCTCGTTCTTAAGAAGCTACATGTATGACTTTATTGAACGTTTTGCGCCACACCTAACAAAAGACAAGGTCGAGAAGGCCATGATGCTGAAAAATAACGAAGAAGTGGAAAAGATGTTTAAAGGCGTAACGCTTCCAGTAAAGTAAACGTAGCGCTTGTTAAAAACGTTCATGTAAAAAGGGGCTATCTGCCCCTTTTTTGCAATTCACACACTATCTAGTTCGAACGAGACGCTAACATTCGATAATATTTACCGCGAGTCCACCTCGCGCCGTTTCTTTATACTTAGTCTTCATATCGTTACCTGTATCGCGCATCGTTTTAATAACCTTATCTAATGATACCTTCTGCTCTCCGGTTCCTCGCAATGCAAGGCGAGATGCGTTGATGGCTTTTATCGCGCCCATGGCATTTCGCTCAATGCATGGCACCTGAACAAGGCCACCAACAGGATCACAGGTTAGACCTAGATTATGCTCCATTCCTATTTCAGCAGCATTTTCAACCGAAGCGGCTGTGCCACCCATAATTTCCGCTAAGGCTCCTGCAGCCATTGAACACGCAACACCCACTTCACCTTGGCAGCCTACTTCAGCACCAGAAATCGACGCATTCTCTTTATAGAGAATACCAATAGCGCCTGCAGTAAGCAGGAAGCGGCTTGCTACTTCTTCATCCACTGGTCTGATAAATTTATCAACGTACTGTAGCACCGCTGGAATAATACCCGCTGCACCATTAGTTGGTGCGGTGACAACTCGACCCCCAACTGCGTTTTCTTCATTTACTGCTAAAGCGAACAAGTTTACCCAGTCCATGGTCTGCATGGGATCGTTGGTATGTTCAGTTTGAAGACGACGATACAAGCCAGGAGCACGACGTACTACTTTCAAACCGCCAGGCAAAATCCCTTCGCTTTCAATACCGCGTTGTATGCAGGCTTTCATTACTAACCAGATATTATGAAGTTGTTGTTTAACTTCGTGCTTAGGCCTAAAAGTCGCTTCGTTTCGCAGCATTAATGAGCTAATACTCAAACCATTATTCTTGCACAACGCTAGAAGGTCGCCAGCGGTTTTGAAAGGAAAGGGAACAGATTCCTGCAGACTGGCTGCGTGAGCTTTAGTGGCGTCAAAGTCCTCATCTTTTATGATAAAACCACCACCAATACTGTAGTAAGTTTGCTCTTTGACCAACTCGTCTTTTGAATACGCATAAAAAGTTAATGCGTTCGCGTGCTTTGGTAGTGTTTTTCGACGATGGAAGACAATAGCGTTTTTATTAGGAAAGCGCACTGACTTTAGGCCGTTAAGACAGAGTTTTTCGCTGTTGCGAATTTCTTCAAGTTTAGTTTCTATACTGTCTACGTCGACAACGTCGGGTAACTCCCCCAAAAGGCCCAAGATAACGGCTTTGCCAGTACCATGGCCGATACCAGTTTGACCAAGAGAGCCAAACAGTTCAACTTTCACGCTATCCACTGAATCAAAAAGCGCAGCTTCCTGAGCGAGTTCAGTGACAAACTCGGCGCCTGCTTTCATTGGTCCTACGGTGTGCGAACTCGATGGGCCAATGCCCACGCTGAACATATCAAATACACTGATCATAAACTTTAAAAATTAAAACAAAGTAATAGTAAGATCATGCATCCACCGCGTAAAAACCACAATACAGAAAAGCTAATAAAGGGATTAGTTTTGCTAATACGCTGTAAAGTTTAATTTATAGTACACACAAGAGCGGATAAGCAAATACAAAGGCTATGGGTGAATATGATGAGATAGATTGCGTAACATTGCCGCCGTTGCGCCCCATATCATACGGTTTTTCCATGGGATAAAGTAAATTGGAAATGCCTTTTTATCGCGATGCGTCGTGTGAACTAAATGATTTTTTCTGTCTAACACATGTGCCAGAGGCACCTCAAAAGCGCTTTCTACCTCATTTTTGTCAATAATCGGTGTAAAGTCAGGCTTTACAAAGCCAACCACTGGCGCGATTTCATATCCACTGATGGTTCGGTATCTAGGCAACATTCCTACTACGTCAACGTGGGTAGCGGGTAAACCAACTTCTTCTTCAGCTTCTCTAAGTGCTGCGTCAAAAAAAGAGTTGTCAGCTTCGTCGACCGCTCCGCCTGGAAAACTGATTTGACCTGGGTGATGCTTGAGGTGGTGAGCGCGTTCGGTAAGCAGTAATTGAAGCGAATTCCCGTAATCTATCAGGGGGATAAGTACAGCCGCAGGGCGTCCTGTTTTTCGCAACGGAAAATCTGGCTCGGTGTGGGGCTGCCTTAAGTGGTGAAACTGTGATAGGAACTCGTTCTTTGTCATAGATATTTGCTTACAACCTACATGCTTACCTTTCTGCTAAAACATTACATACAGCATACTATGCTATTGGTTAATTGATTCAAGTACTGGCAGTATTCTAGACACTTTATCAAGAGTTTCTTGATATTCTTCGCTAGAAACAGAATCTAGCACAATACCACCACCGGCCCAGCAATGTAATCGACGGTTCTCTGCCAGTACGGTTCTAATACAAATACTTGAATCCATGTCTTCACGAAAACCCATATAGAACACGCTGCCACAGTAGATATTCCGGCGGTGTGGCTCAAGCTCATCGATAACTTCCATCGCGCGGATTTTCGGTGCTCCAGTTATTGACCCTCCAGGAAATGCCGACGCCAGAAGGGATAAAGGCGAAGAAGACTCATTTAATTCACCGGTTACCGTACTTACTAAATGGTGCACAGCCTGATAACTTTCAAGAGCAAAGAGTGCAGGTACGTTTACCGAGTGAGGTTTGCAGTGCTTTGAAATATCGTTGCGCAGCAGATCTACAATCATAAGATTTTCTGCACGGTCTTTTTCTGCTGAGAGCAAGCTCTGTGCACTGGCGGCATCTTCTTCTTTGTCTTCAAATCGCGGGCGTGTACCCTTTATCGGTTTTGTTTCTACAACCCCATCTTTAACGCGTAAAAAGCGTTCTGGTGAAATGGAAGCAATACAACCTTGGGGAAGGTTATAAAACGCTGAAAATGGTGCTTGATTTTGATTGCGTAGCTCACAATATGCTTGCCACATATTCCCTTCAAACGCTGCGCTAAAACGTTGCGCCATATTTACCTGGTAGCAGTCACCGGCACGCAAATAGGCCTGTATTTTATCCAAACAAGCTTCATAATCCGTTTTAGACAAATTTGATTCGAATCGTGACGTTAACTTGAAATTTGGCTCAGGAGTTTCGTCGTTGAACGAAGAAAAAACCTGAGTCAGCGATTGACTGTCAACGGAGCAATAATAGATGTAGCCTGTTTTTGTATCTTCAATGAGCGAACGAAGATAAAGGCCAACCGCGAAATCAGGGGTTTCGTAGTCATCTTTGGCGATGCTTGGCATCGTTTCATAAAAGCGCCCAGTGTCATAGCCTGCCATACCAGCCACACCGATAATGAAAGGAAGGTGCGATGTATTTACACTGGCATGTATCTGTATATTTGAAACGCGCGCATGTAAGTGTGCTTGCACCGCTTCAAAGGGGGCCTGTGTCAATTCCTGGCGCTTTGAAGTGTTTAGTTCGATGAGTTGAACCCTATCACCTTTTGCTTCGATAACTGCGGAAGGCGAAAATGCCATGATATTGAAGCGACCTTCACTTTTTGACGAACCGGAAGTATCTAGTAACAGGGAGTATGGGTGTGTAGATACTCGCTTAAAAAGTGCATTGAAAACGGCTGCGTTCTCGTCACAATTTAGCGCTAATTTGTCGGCTAATTCCTCTGCAGTGAAACGGGAAACATGAACGTGAATAGTATCTGCGTGTGACATAGGTGTTTTCTGTACTTCTTTTTATCGTGGGCGTTTGGTGCTCGAATTAAGCACCAAACGTCCTTCTATTTCTAACTGGCGTTAACAAATAACGGCTAATAACCAGTGACATTAGGCTACTTTTTCTGATATCCCTTCAGCATAGTTTTTAAAAATGACTGGAATTAGCCACAAGCACATGGTTTTACATGGTGCGTTGTCTTTAGATGCGCTAGTATACGCTTTTTTAGCTAGCTAAGACCACGAAAGCCAAATAAAAAGAGGATGTCATGACCGTTATCCGTCAACAAGACTTCATTGACAGCATTGAAGATGCCCTGCAATTTATTTCTTATTATCACCCGCTCGATTACGTTAAAGCCGTAGAAGAAGCCTATAAGAAGGAAAAGAGCCAAGCCGCGAAAGACGCGATGGCACAAATTCTTATCAACTCACGCATGTCGGCAGAGGGTAAGCGCCCTTTGTGTCAAGACACGGGGATCGTAACCTGTTTTGTTAAAGTTGGTATGGGAGTGACGTGGGATAAAACTGACATGACCGTTCAAGAAATGGTTGATGAAGGTACACGTCGTGCATACCTTAATCCAGACAATCCACTTCGCGCCTCTATCGTTGCTGACCCTGCCGGTGCGCGTAAAAACACTAAAGACAATACGCCCTCAGTTGTTCACATTGATATGGTGGCAGGCGAAAAGATTGAAGTAATGATCGCGGCTAAAGGCGGCGGCTCTGAAAACAAATCGAAAATGGTAATGCTTAATCCAAGCGATGATATCGCTGACTGGGTAGTAAAAACATTGCCGACAATGGGCGCTGGCTGGTGTCCGCCTGGAATGCTTGGTATAGGTATTGGCGGTACGGCTGAAAAAGCAGCAGTACTTGCGAAAGAAAGCCTTATGGACCCAGTAGACATCCAGGAGCTTATAGAGCGTGGCCCGCAAACTACCGACGAAAAACTTCGCTTAGAAATTTTTGACCGCGTAAATAAGTTGGGTATCGGTGCGCAAGGCCTAGGTGGTTTAACGACTGTTGTTGACGTTAAGATTAAGTCGCTACCTACTCATGCTGCGTCAAAACCTGTAGCAATGATCCCTAACTGTGCGGCGACTCGTCACGCACATTTCTATTTAGATGGTTCAGGTCCAGCCGAGTTAACACCACCAAAGTTAGAAGATTGGCCAGAAGTAACTTGGGAAGTGAGTGAAAACACTCGCCGCGTTAACCTTGATGAAGTAACAAAAGAAGATATCCAAGAGTGGAAAGTAGGTGAAACGGTACTGTTGTCAGGTAAGATGCTTACCGGCCGTGATGCCGCTCACAAGCGCATTCAAACCATGATGGAAAACGGTGAAGGTTTGCCTGAGGGCGTTGACCTAACTAACCGCTTTATCTATTACGTTGGCCCTGTAGATGCAGTGGGTGACGAAGTGGTTGGTCCGGCTGGCCCGACAACGGCTACCCGTATGGATAAGTTTACTGACATGATGCTAGAGAAAACAGGCCTTATTGGCATGATTGGAAAAGCAGAGCGTGGTCCAGCAACCGTTGATTCAATTGCTAAACACAAAGCGGTTTATCTAATGGCAGTTGGAGGTGCAGCGTACCTCGTATCTAAAGCCATTAAGAAATCTCGTGTCGTAGCATTCGAGGACTTGGGTATGGAAGCCATTTACGAGTTCGACGTAGAAGATATGCCGGTAACCGTTGCAGTAGACAGCACGGGTGCCAATGCTCACAAAAATGGTCCGGCCATTTGGAAAGCAAAAATTGAAGAGCTTGATGCCTCGCTATCTAAATAGAGAGGAAGGCAAAACTTAAGATGAGCCGTTCTGCTTAAGAAAGCTAATTAGGTTTTTCTTCACAGTACAAAAAACGGGTGCAATAGCACCCGTTTTCATTTGTGTAGTTTCATTTTTTCAAAGGTTTACGTGCTAGACGTTTTGCCCCAATTTCATTTTAAATTTATACCAGTTGGTATATTTATCTGATTTTGTTTATAGTGCTGTACAAAATAACAGTATGAACGTGCACTATGTTAATTAACCTTATTTCTAGCGAACCCATTTCCTTTCTAATAGCCTTCGTAAGTGTGTGTGCTTTTTCTCTTTATTCATTTATTCGAGGCCAGGCGAATGCCACCAAGATAGCGCAGCTTTCGCAAATCAATGAGCAGCTACAAAATGATTTGAATAGCGAGCGTATTGCAATTGCCAAGCTTCAAGCACAAAACGATGCGCACCAAGCAAAAATTCAGGCGCTTCATACTGCGCATGAAGATAAGCTTGCGTCTATGAATGCATCTGAACAACGTCTGCAGACTCAGTTTGAGAATTTAGCAAACCGTATCTTTGAAGAAAAACAGCAGCGATACACGCAGCAAACCAAACACAACATAGAAGCTGTACTTGCACCGTTTAAGAACGAATTAGAGGGCTTTAAACGCCAAATAAATGAGCAACATATACGTGAAGGCCAAGAGCGAGCTTCACTTAAAACAGAAATTTTAAGTTTAAAAGCCCTTAATCAGAAAATAACTGAGGAAGCCGCAGCACTCACCAGTGCACTCAAAGGTGATAATAAAAAACAAGGAAACTGGGGCGAGGTAGTGTTGGAGCGTATTCTGAAGGAGTCGGGTTTACGCGAAGGGCATGAGTTCGAAACTCAAATGTCTGCGACATCAGACCAAGGCAAGCGTTTCCAACCAGACGTCGTAGTTCATTTGCCCAACGATAAAGACGTAATTATTGACTCAAAAGTAAGTCTTGCCGCCTATGAGCGTTATTACAATTGCGACAATGAAACCGAGAAGGCGCAATATTTAAGTCAACATGTATCATCCATAAAAGGCCACATTAAGGGCCTTGGCGCAAAAGACTATCAAACCTTACAAGGCATAAAAACGCTGGATTACGTTTTGTTATTTATCCCCATAGAACCTGCATTTCTTATCGCAGTTGAAGAAGAGCCCGAATTAGTCACCTTGGCACTCAATCACAACATAATGTTGGTAAGCCCAACAAATTTACTGGTTGCATTAAGAACCATTAACAATATTTGGCAATATGAATACCAAAATCAAAATGCCCAGCTAATTGCTGACCAAGCGGCAAAGCTTTACGACAAGTTTGTTGGCTTTATCGTTGACATGGAAAAGGTAGGAAAGTCTATGGATAGCGCACAAGCAAGTTATGAGCAAGCTATGAATAAATTAACTAGCGGGCGAGGGAATATCGTAAGGCAAATTGAGAAATTTCGTGAGCTAGGGGTGCAACCGAGTAAAAGGATGTCTCAGCACTTACGGCAACTTTCTAACGACGATTAAAAAAGGCCGCGATTGCGGCCTTTTTTGCTTATGAAGAGAACGTTATGAACGTTTCATGCGTCTACGCAGGTATACCGCTGGTGCTAGAAGCAATGCAATCCAACCCATAGAACCGCCAGACTTATCGTTAACTGCGATAGTTACGCTGTCTGTGGTTGTATCAATACCGTCGGTTGCTGTTACTTGAACGGTTACACTACTAGCTTGCTCGTGGCTTGGTGCAGTTCCAGTAAATGACGTTGTCTCAACACCGTCAATAGTGATAGTAACGTCGTCGCCGTCTGCGTCAGTGGCCGATGCAGTTACGGTGAATGACTCACCTTCATCTACGCTAGATGGCGCAGAGATTGAAAGGACAGGTGCATCTTGTACGCCTGCAACCGCTACCGTTACTGTACCTTCGCCTACGATGTCGCCTTCAACAACTTCGCCTGCGTCAGTAGTGGTACCCTCAACCTGAACTGTGTAGGTAAATGCGTCTTCACCGAAGAAGTCTGCATTTGGCGTGTAGGTTACCGTACCATCATCGTTAACCGTCACTGTACCGTTTGCCGCTTCAGTAGTAACTGTAACAGTTGACGGATCAAGTGGCGCTTTATCGATTGTAATAGGCGTAAACGTACGGAAGTCTCCTGAAAGCGATTCCATAGTAAACGTGTTAATAATGGTGCTATCCATTTCATTAGCAAGAATATTAGCCGTTACCGACGCATCTTCGTTCACTGAGAGCATATCGTCCATATACTCGCTTGAAGGAATTACAGTACCTGCATAACTGATTCTTACTTCATCGCCTGCATTAGCCGTTAGTACGAACTCATCACCTTCCACTGGAAGAGTGCCTTGGACGCCTGCTGACGTTAGTGACGCAAGGGTAGTACCGACACTACCAGATGAATTCTCTGCACCAACAACAGTTGCATACACTGGCGTGTCCATTGGACCGTAAACAAAGTTCACGTTACCTGTTTCGTACTCAAACCATAGCTGGAAGTTAAAGCTTGTACCTTCTTCATTCCAAATCTGAGCATTTTCCCACTCAACAACGAAGTGACCTGTTGTGAGACTTACCGCATAAATGTTACCCGTACCAGCACCACCGCCAGCTAAATCCAAGTCAGTCCAATATGGAGCAACAATGTTATTAGGCTCGCTTAGATTAGGAAGCACTTCAGCAAACGGAGTAGTAATGTTACCTGAACTTGTGCCTAGTGATACAAAACCATTCGAAGAAATCTGCATGGTGGTGTACTCAGCACCTAGATAGGTGATAGTACGCGGCAAGCTAATTTCAATAGACGCATCATCACACGCACCAGAACACACAAGAGGGGCAACGCCAATTGAAGCCATAGGAACGTATCTACCTAAGCCGAAGCCTTCAAGTAGGTCACCAATTGTGGTGTCTGCATTCATTGAGAATGACGCAGTATTTAATGCACCTTCCCAATATACCGTGCCAGATTCAGCGTCGTAGCTTACAGGTTCTTGGTTACCGTTTTTAACAGCAGAAATCGTTGACGGGTTGATGTCGTATTTGTGATCAATTTCACCAGATATACTAATCATACCAGTAACATCAGTGTTAGTAGCAAATGCTTCAGTAACAACTAGTTCACCTTCAGCTGCGAATTGATTACTCACGTCACTATCGAATAGAGAAGGCTCATCGCTGCTAATTGGATAAACCGCTACAGGGATAAAGTAATCCGTCGTAGTATCGTCTGTATCAGCCCAGTTAATGCCACCGAAAGACCATGAACCAGTAGAAGCTGTAGTTACGTCTACCGCGACCATAATCTCAGCTGAAGCACCTGCTGCTAGGGTAGCCATTTGTGGTGTAACGGTTGCTACAATTGCGGGGTCGTTAAACATCGCTGTTGCATCAACAGTTACATCTTCGTCACTTGTATTTGTTACCGTTATAGACATTTCACAGTTCAGATAACAGTTACCATCTACAAGGCTCAAATCGCTATAAGTAAGTTCAACACTAGTTGCACGAGGAAGATCTAGACGACCTGCACCCATGTCAAAGTTGTCGGCTTGAGTAGCTGCATCTTCTTTAAGTACATCACGGATAGAAGAAGTTACAAGGGCACTCTTAATCTGTTGTGCAGTCCAATCTGGGTGCATTTGTTTAAGTAGAGCCGCTGCGCCAGCTACGTGTGGAGACGCCATTGACGTACCACCTTTAAACGAGAAGTTCTCGCCTTCATGACCAGGAGCATCTGGAGATTCACCAGAGAAGATTCTTACACCCGGTGCGGCAATGTTCGGTTTAAGGAACGTAGGATCGCCGTTTGGACCACGTGAGCTAAAGTCGGCCATAATGTCCGCTAAGCTTTCAGATACAACGCGAACCACTTCAGCACCGATTGTAATATTTACCGCTTCCTCAGTACCTGAGATTAGGGTTGCTAATTCCTGACCCGGTGTTGCAGGTACCATGAATGATGGAACAGTCTGGTCTGGGCTAAGACCACCCATTAGGATCGGAGCTTCACCACGTCCGTCGACGTTGTGAATTACAACCGCAACCGCACCTGCAGCTTCAGCATTTTCTATTTTTGTTACGAATCCACATGTACCACGGCTAATAAGCGCAATAGCACCGTCAAACGCACCGGCAGCAAACTCTTCACAACCTTCAACGTTAGCCTCTGCAACTTCACCAGCATAAACAACGGGTGCAGTTAAAGCCGTATCAAAAACAATGCTTGGGTTACCAACAGAGTAAAGTGCAGGGATAGTGCCAATTGAAGTATCACCTTCAATTGTCAACTCATTAGCAAATAAACGATCTGTTGTTGTTGCAGCTACAGTAATAACGTCTTCAGAACAACCAGGGCAACCTATAGTTCCTTCTCCAGGGCCATCGTTACCTGCGGCAAATACTGTAACTACGCCGGCATCGTGCATAGCTTCAAGAACGTCTTCGTAAACAGAACCGTTAGGGTTGCCGCCTGCGCCGCCGCCCCACGAGTTATTAACAACATCAGCACCGTCTACTAAGGCCGCTTCTAGCATTGAAAGCAACATAGACGAGGCGCCACTTGAAGACGCAGGGTTTGCTGGCGTAGCGTAAAGACCTTTATAAGCCATCAGGTAGGCCGCAGGTGCAACACCTGAGATTTCGGCTTCAGCTCCATCGCGCTCAGCCATAACACCAAAGTTACCAACGGCAGTACCGGCAACGTGTGTACCGTGTCCGTTGAAACCTAGTGGGCTTTCATATTCTTCCTCAACAACCGCGAAACCTTCTACAATGTCAGCTGCACGTGCAACGATAAGCTTGTTGTTACAAAAATCAGGAACTTCTGAACAATAATCATCTGTAGGTAGCGTTTCTGCAGCTGGCGCTTCAAAGTTCTCACCGCTAAATAGTGGGTTTTCTGGGCGAATACCGCTATCAATGACGGCTACTTTTACACCAGCACCGGCGCTTTCTTTACCGCCAAATTGTTCCCACGTTTCAACAGCACCAATTAGGTCAAGGCTTGCGTCCATTTGCGCATGATGAATAACATCTGGATAAACTGCTTTAACATTTGACAGGCTTGAAAGCTTATCAAGCGAGCTTTTTGACACAATACCCGCAAAGCCGTTGAATGCTGCAGTGTAAGATAGGTCAGCTTTAAATGATTTATCAAAAGCTCTAATCGATTGGATTACAGATTGCTGTTTAGCTTCAAGGAATGATTTGTATTCCTTTGCAGCATTAGATGCAAAGTTAACCTTTTGACCTTTATGCGCAGCCATGCTGCTAACACTTGGATTTACTCCGCTAAACTGTGCCATCGGGGCATCGTACAGTTGGATAATTACACGAACACTATCGCTATTAACTTGGATAGCGTTTGCAAGAATGTTTTTCTTGTCGAAAGATGCTTCGATAGCGTTTTGTTGTTCAACGCTATGACCGGAAATTTGATTTGATAGTGCAAACGCGCCAAAAGCAGAACCTGCTAAGGCAGTGGCAACTACCGTGCTAATAATTGTTTTTTTCATAATTATTCTCGTGTGAAAAGTTCCCTGGGTCTGACGATCTTTGTAACGCTTTAAAGGTCATTTGCCTTTTTAAATCACTTCAAGTCGTCATGACACATTTATTGTTAGCACACTTTTTTAGGTTATGTAATGTGTATTTCAGAAATACACAATTTACATATTTTGTTACATTTGGAAGAAGCTTCATTATGAAAAAAACTAGAATATTTAGGCGTAAAAGTGCAGGTGAACCGCATATTTATTGAAATAAAATTACTTTAATAAACCTTTGGTACAACGTACCGCAGCACAGAAACGCACTTTCCTGATGAAAAATATCCTACTGCGTTTTCATATAATTTACATATGTTTTACGTTTTTAGGACGATTATCCTTCCCAACCAAATTAAATGAGTATGGCTATTTCACCCATTTTGAAAAATACCTTTTAATAAGTAAGACACTCCTGCTTCTCCTCATCTAGCATATTTCAAACTCTATAAGTCGCTATTAACCCTCATATTTAAGGGGAACAAACGTGAAAGACAGAAATCATTTGGCCGAAGTAAAAACAACAAATAAGGTCGAAATTATTACTAAAGGGGTTGTTGATATCCCAATGCTGCAAATTCTTTCTGCTGAAGGTGAACTCATTGAAAAAGCAGTTGAGCCTGACCTCAGCAAAGAGGAAGCATTAAAAATATTTAATACCATGCATTACATTCGAGTATTAGACGAACGTATGGTCGGCGCGCAGCGCCAAGGTCGCATTAGTTTTTACTTGGCCAGCACAGGCGAAGAAGCGGCTTCAGTAGCAAGTGCTGCAGCACTATCGGACGACGACATGATCATGTCTCAGTACCGTGAGCAAGGCGCATTGGCGTACCGCGGATACACCACAGAACAATTCATGAACCAAATGTTTAGCAATAAAGACGACCCGAACAAAGGACGTCAAATGCCTATCCATTATGGTGACAAACCACTTAACTTTATGACGATATCTTCACCACTAGGCACACAGATCCCTCAAGCATCTGGATATGCCTATGGCCAAAAAATGTCAGGTAAAGATGTGGTTACTATCTGTTACTTCGGTGAAGGTGCAGCCTCAGAAGGGGACTTCCATGCAGGGCTAAATATGGCCGCTGTACTAAACTGCCCAGTAATCTTCTTTTGCCGAAATAATGGCTACGCCATTTCAACACCAGCAGAAGAGCAATTCGCGGGTGACGGCATTGCGTCTCGTGGTTTGGGTTACGGAATTAAAACCATCCGTGTTGATGGTAACGATGTGTTAGCCATCTACGCAGCTACAAAAGAAGCCCGTCGTATTGCCATTGAAGAAAAGTGTCCTGTACTTATTGAAGCCATGACTTATCGCTTAGCGGCGCACTCCACGTCAGACGACCCAACAGGCTATCGCTCTCGTGAAGAAGAAGATAAGTGGCGTGCAAAAGACCCTATCGCTCGTATGGCGAAAT
Organism: Alteromonas alvinellae; assembly: GCF_902705805.1. NCBI lineage: Bacteria > Pseudomonadati > Pseudomonadota > Gammaproteobacteria > Alteromonadales > Alteromonadaceae > Alteromonas > Alteromonas alvinellae. Next base: position 20,161 of record NZ_CACSIH010000062.1, read on the forward strand.
GGTTAGAAAGCAAAGGCTGGTTTGACGAGGCTGAGAACCAAAAACGCGTCGATAAAGCAAGACAAGACGTTCTAGCAGCAATGAAGAGTTGTGAAAAGACTGACGTATGTGCCATTGAAGACATTGTCGAAGATGTATACGACACAGCACCTTGGCACTTAAAAGAACAACTCAGTGAATTGAAAGCGCATATTAAGAAGTACCCGAAGATGTACCCTAAAACAGCAGGGAGAGTAAAATAATGGCTAAGATGAATCTACTTCAAGCAATTAATAATGCACTCATCACAGCCATGACCGAAGATGAAAAAGTAATGGTCTTTGGCGAAGACGTTGGCCATTTTGGTGGCGTATTCCGTGCGACCAGCCATCTTCAGGAAAAATTCGGCAAAGCACGTTGCTTTAACACGCCGCTTACTGAACAAGGCATTATCGGCTTCGCAAACGGATTAGCATCACAGGGCTCTGTACCTGTTGCTGAAATTCAATTCGGTGATTACATTTTCCCTGCGTTTGACCAAATCGTGAATGAGACGGCTAAATGGCGCTATCGTTCAGGCGGTCAGTTCGACGTTGGTACGCTAACAATTCGTACACCTTATGGCGGCGGTATTGCCGGTGGCCATTATCACAGTCAATCACCAGAGGCCTTCTTCGCTCACTGCCCAGGGTTAAAGATTGTAGTCCCTCGTGACCCATACCAAGCAAAAGGTCTGTTGCTTGCGTCTATTCGCGATAAAAACCCCGTATTGTTTATGGAGCCTAAGCGTCTTTACCGTGCTTCAGTGTCAGAAGTGCCTGAGGAAGATTACGAACTACCGTTAGGTAAGGCAGATATCGTTCAAGAAGGTAGCGATATCACGTTACTGGGATGGGGCGCGCAAATAGAAATTCTGCAAAAAGCCGCAGAGATGGCACTTGAAGATGGTGTGTCGTGTGAAATTATCGATTTACGCAGCATATTACCGTGGGACGTTGAAACGGTTATGCAATCTGTAATGAAAACAGGTCGTTTATTGATAAACCACGAAGCACCGCTAACGGGTGGCTTTGCGAGTGAAATCGCAGCGAGCATTCAGGAACGTTGTTTCTTATATCTTGAAGCGCCTATTGCAAGAGTGTGTGGTTTAGACACGCCGTATCCTTTGGCGCACGAAAAAGAATATATGCCAGATGAAACAAAGACGTACGAAGCCATAAAACGTACGCTTCACTACTAAGCCGGGGGACGATGAAATGACAATTGAATTTATCTTACCGGACATTGGTGAAGGTATAGTTGAATGTGAACTTCTGGAATGGTTAGTTTCTGAAGGTGAGCATATAGAGGAAGACCAACCTGTCGCGGAAGTAATGACCGACAAGGCTACCGTGCAAATTCCTGCAATGCATGCGGGTGTGGTTAATAAACTGCATTACGCGGTAGGCGATATTGCTAAAGTGCATGCGCCGTTGTTCTCTATGACGCCAGATGATGCAGGCACTAACTCAGATACTCAAGAAGACGCGCAAGCGGAAGTAAAAGAAAATGCGTCTGAAACAGCGACAGCGAATGACAGTGCTTCTTCAAGCGCTTCAAACGGAAAGCACATCGAAGACTTTATTCTGCCAGATATTGGTGAAGGTATTGTCGAGTGCGAAATTGTGAAGTGGAACGTGGCCGAAGGCGATGAAATTGAAGAAGATCAAGCCGTTGTAGAAGTGATGACCGACAAGGCAGTGGTAGAGATCCCCGCTAAAAACGCAGGTACCGTGCATCGCCTTTATTACGCGCAAGGCGATATAGCGAAAGTGCATAGTGCATTGTTTGCGCTAGAAGTTGCCGGCGAAGCCACAACGACTAGCGGTACTGATGACGAATCACTATCGGCAAACAACAGTGCTTCAAGCGTTGCATCTCAAAGCTCGGTGACTGTGCAAACAAACGGTTCAAGTCAGCAATCAGCGCAAGTTGCTCCTTCAAAATTCAGCGATGGCGAATACGAGCCACCTATCGCTATAGAAGGTAAGGTGTTGGCTAGTCCCGCGGTAAGACGTGTTGCAAGAGAAAAGAATATCGACCTTTCTTCGGTGAAGGGCTCGGGCAAAAAAGGGCGGATCCTAAAGTCTGACGTATTGAATCTACAACATTCGAATGTTGATACGTCGTCTCAAAATACGTCATCTTCTGCCCCAAGTTCACCTACCGCAGAAAAAGGCGATTCGAATAGCACAAGCACTGCGCTTAAAGGCAGCGTTAGAACAGAAAAAGTACGCGGTATTCAGGCAGCGATGGCGAAGCAAATGTCGGCTTCGGTCTATACTATCCCGCACTTCACAGTTAGTGACGAGTTGGTAATGGACAACCTAATGTCGCTACGCAAGCTGCTTAAACCTGAATTTGAAGCGAAAAACGTAAAACTCAGCTTTATGCCGTTTTTCGTTAAAGCAATGTCATTGGCACTTAATGAGTTCCCTGTCATTAACAGTCAGCTTAACGAGGACGCCACTGAGATAAGCTACTTCGCAGACCATAATGTTGGTTTTGCAGTTGACTCTAAAATTGGTTTGCTTGTACCCAATATTAAGCGCGTACAAGACCTCTCGCTTTTAGATATTGCTGTTCAAATGCAGGATATTATTGAGCAAGCCAGAGCAGGGCGCGTGGCTGGCGAGCACCTTAGAGGCGGTACGATTAGCATCTCTAATATTGGTGCAATAGGCGGTATTACCGCAACGCCCGTAATCAATAAGCCAGAAGCCGCTATTGTTGCACTTGGTAAAACGCAGAAACTTCCGCGTTTTGATGATGAAGGAAACGTTAGTGCGCAAAATATCATGGCGGTTAACTGGTCTGGTGACCACCGCATTATCGATGGCGCGACTATGGTGCGATTCAACAATCTATGGATGAGTTACCTGACACAGCCAGAGAAAATGTTAATGCATCTTAAGTAAACTACCGTTGTTCAATCAGGATTAATGTAACCTGATTGGCGTAAGCAAAATATGAAAATGGCCAATATTAAAATGTTGGCCTTTTTTGTTTTGTATACCTTAAAGCGCGATGGCGTTATTATAGAGCACTATAAACAAATAAAAATTTTACTGAGGTTTTGTGCTTAGTTATCAACACGCCTTTCATGCGGGAAACCATGCTGATGTCATTAAACATCTTTGTTGGATTGGCGTAATAAACGCATTAAAGAAAAAAGATAAACCTTTTACGCTTTTCGACACCCACGCAGGCGCGGGCGCGTACGATCTAACCGATGCCATGTCGTCAAAAAATAAAGAGTACGAGACAGGTATTTCCCGTTTACTTTCAGATGACAAAGGCGCTCAGGACTTGCCAGGCTTGTTGGCCGACTATTTATCGTTGTGTGAACCTTTTTTAGCGCAGCGGCAATATCCGGGCTCACCGGCAATAAGCGCAAAGGCAAAAAGGGACGGTGATAACTTACACCTTATGGAACTTCACCCTGCGGAATTCGATAAACTAGACAAAAACGTATCCCGTTTACGTACCCTTAATAGCCACGTACATAAACGAGACGGATATGAAGGGCTTCGCGCACTCACGCCACCTAAACCCAATCGCGGTGCTATTTTAATCGACCCTCCTTATGAGCGCGTGAATGAATATAGCGACCTTGTTAAGGGTGTGGAACAGGTATTTAAACGCTGGCAGCAGGCACAAATCGTAGTGTGGTATCCACTATTGTCAGAGAGGGCTGGCGCCAAAAGTGGTGCGAGTGAAGCTATGTGTGAAAAGCTTTCAGCAATGGGTAAACCTTGTTTTAAAGCAGAAATACAGGTGGCAGAAAATACCCCAGATTCTGGAATGTATGGTTCTGGCGTATTCGTTTTAAACCCGCCTTGGCAGCTAGATACTAATTTAAAAAGTGCGTTAGAAAGCGTTGTTGGTATGCTAGGTGAAAATGAAGCAGGTTATCACGCTACATCGCAAGTTAGCTGGATAAACGAAGATAATTAACCAATGACTGTAAAGTCTAACAATGGTAAGCGTATTGTTGCTGATTAATCCGTTTCAAATAAGTCACTAAAAGCGTGAAGTAAAAAACATGTCGCAACTCAAAGGCCTAAAACATTTCTATATACCCGATGAACAGTCGATATATCTGCTATCACATGCGGATGCGAAAAAGTTAAAAGACTGGGTAAACCTTTGTATCTCACAGTTAGAAGGGTTGGGGTACAGTGACATCGAGCTTTTAGGGAAAGGAGCCTTTGGGTTTGCGTTTGCAGGGAACGCGCCAAGCGGCGAATCACGGGTATTTAAGTTTTCACGAATTACGTTGCCGCAGCATGTGCAAGATAGACTAGAAGAGGAAGCTTTTATGCTTTCTCACGTTAATCACGAGTTTGTGCCGCGGTTTATTGAATATCAACAAATACGAAAACAATCCATCTTAGTTATGGGTCGCGCACCTGGCGAAGACCTAGAAAAAGTCAGCTTGAAAACAGGCCCACTTTCGCCCCGTATTATCGTCAAAATCGCAGTTCAGGTCGGTGAACTTTTATCCAGTTTTCGTCAATACAGTGAAAATGGAGAAATTAAACCCATTGTGCACGGAGACATAAAACCCTCGAATTTGGTTTGGGATGCCGAAAATGAATCGGTTGGATTGATCGATTGGGGCTCTTCAGTCTTCGCACAGACTGACATCACTGGGCAGTATGTGGGTAACAATGTAATGGATTTAATGTCGGGTGAACTGCATCAAACCAACGCTCGACTTGGCGATGTTTATTTTATTGGCGAGGAGCAGCTTAATGGCGCACTCTCCAGCCCCCGCTTCGATGAACAAGGCTTGGCCAGTACATTATATGCACTGGCATCAGGGCAATCGTGTCGTTATGGAAGCAAGGTTATTACACCTTCATCCCTTGGCCTTCCCAAAATGCTTGCTAATATCCTTGAACACATGCTCAGTGAAGATCCTGAAAAGAGAAGACAGGGCGGAGATTACCTGTTTAATCATCTACACGTTTTGAAGAATATGGTTTTCACGCAAGACAAGCCAACACAATATACACCGTTAATCCCTACATGGCTGGCCCACACTCACAACCGTGCTGATATTGAAACCGTTGTTTACAGCTCTCGAAAATCTTACCTACGCCAACAGGCTAGACTGTCTGACTCATTAGATGAAAAAGACGTAGAGGAACTTCGTTATATAGACGATGCGCAATTTGACCGCTACTACAAAAACTATTTACAGGGCATGGGGGATACCGAAAAAGCATTTGTTTCTGCAATAAGCAGACTAGGTCGTTACCCTGTAGTAGGCGGTATGGCTGTGCGCTGGGAGCCAGAAGGTATATATGTCGATTCAAGCTTGAACTTGTATGATGAATCAATGAAAACTGCGTTTGATTTAGCAGTGAATAATGTCATTAATTTAGCAAGAGCTATTCACAAGCCCGCGGTGTTCAAATGTTGTATGTTCAACGCCAAAAACACGCTGCACATTGAACGCGAAAGTGAAGATGAAGACTTTAAACCTGCCGGCGCCATGTTTATTCCCTACGAACTATCACGGGTTTCTGCACAAAAGGATGAAAGCCGTACTCACTCATATTTCGAAGATGGCGATGATCCAGACGAATTATTAAAGCTGCCTCAGGAGATTATCGATACCATCGTTCAACTTAATACAATACATCACACTGGTTGTATTATATTTGAAGCATTACCGCGGCATTTGAAAATTCACAACTATTACACCTTGCTTGATCACAGCCAAGAAGAGCGCTTCCACGCATTATTAGCGCAGCTCGTTCAGCAAACTCCAAAAATAAAAGGGCTAGGCATTTCAGGGTTTATGAAGTTACCCTATAAAGATACGCGCTTTTTTGAGCATAAAGCAAAATTGCCTGAGAAGTATTACCCGCGAAACCCAAAAGCAGTAATTGAAGAGAAAGTACAACATGTCTGAGATTAAACTAACGTCACTTTTTGAACTCGAAACAGTGGAAGCTGGCATCTATCGAGGTCAAAGCTGGGATTTAGGCTTCCGCGCCTTGTTTGGTGGACAAGTTTTGGGGCAAGCGTTAGCAGCTGCATACGAAACAGTGGAGGCTGGTAGAGTCGCACACTCATTCCACACTTATTTTTTATTACCAGGCGATGCTAAAAAACCTGTAGTTTACGATGTTGAAGTAGTGCGAGATGGCAGAAGTTTCTCTGCTAGACGGGTTAAAGCCATTCAGGATGGTAGAAATATTTTCTACATGACAGCGTCTTTTCAAGTTCCTCAAGATGGCATGGAGCATCAAAACCCAACAATGCCAGAAGTGCCTGCGCCTGAAGATGTGCAGTCTGACATTGAATTTTATGAAGCCAACTTCAATAAAATTGCGCGGCCTATGCAAGAAGCGTTGAGCTATCATAAGCCTGTAGACATCCGCACTGTAGATGCAGCTAACTCTTACCATTCAGCGAAACGCGAACCTACGCGTTATATCTGGTTAAAAGCAAGAGACACAATGAATGCATCACTGACTGTTCATCAAGCTGCGCTTGCTTACGCGTCAGATTATCATTTTCTCAGCACGTCGCTTCAACCACACGGAGTTGCGGTAACCGATAAATCACTTCGAATCGCAACGATAGACCATGCTATGTGGTTCCACCGCCCAATCAATATGAACGAATGGTTATTGTATGCAATGGAAAGTCCTTTTAGCGGAGGCTCTAGAGGTTTGGTACGCGGACAAATATTTAACCAAAATGGTGAACTTGTCGCGTCAACCATGCAAGAAGGATTAATGAGAAAAGTAGACGAATAGGGAGAGGGTAATGCGTTACAAATTAGGTTCTACATCACCGCTGGTTGATGAAAGTACGTTTATAGCGCCAGGCGCACATGTTATTGGTAATGTTGAACTCAAAGTGGGTTCAAGCGTTTGGTTCAATGCGGTTATACGCGGCGATATGGACAAGATAACCGTTGGTGAAAATACGAATATTCAAGATGGCAGCGTATTACACACCGATGCAGGTATTCCCTTAGTGCTAGGTGAAGGGGTAACAGTAGGACATAAAGTCATGCTTCACGGCTGCGAGATTGGTGACTATTCCTTGATAGGCATTAACGCTGTCGTATTAAACGGTGCAAAAATTGGAAAGTACTGCATCATTGGCGCTAACGCTTTGATAACGGAAAACATGGAAATTCCAGATTACAGTTTAGTAGTTGGAGCGCCTGGTAAAGTCATTAGAACGTTTGATGAGAAGATCGAACCCAAACTAAAAGCGTCCGCTGAACATTACGTGGATAACGCCAAAACATATAAGTCATCATTACAGCCAGTTGATAGATGAAATTTGAGACTAGGCTGGCCGCAACATTTTGAATCCCCATAAAAAATGCCCAGAACAAACGTTCCGGGCCTAGGGGAATGGCTCATTGCTGAGCCGTGCGCTAACTTTTACACAGGAGAGTTTAAATAAAATCTTTTAAACGGACAATGAGTATAGAATATATTTGTTTAAATTATAAACAATTTTTGTGTGAATTTTATCTTACAATCTCAACGTCAATTAAATTGTAGAACTTATACGTTAGTAATCAATGGACTAAAGACTGGTCGGATGTGATGCTTTTCGATCAAAAAAGGTATACATTTTATATTCACATCTTGCACACATTTTATCCACGTGATGAAGCGTTGTTAATGTATACCCTTGTTAAATAAATTGACATACTTTCATTCATGTAAGTTATGTTGAAAACAGACGGTTGTACCATGCCATTATCCTTGTAGTATGACGTCAACGTTCATGCTAAATATGCGTGATACTGACTCTAAAAACAGGCTCTTACATTAATACGAGGATGGATTATGCAATCATTTTCTACTTTTATTCCCCCTGAACGGACTCTGATGGGTCCAGGACCATCCGATGTTAACCCCAGAATTCTAAACGCCATGGCGAGACCCACCCTGGGTCATCTCGATCCATTATTCATTGAGTTAATGGACCAAACCAAACAGCTTTTACAGTATGCATTTAAAACTGAGAACGCACTTACTATGCCTATTTCTGCTCCGGGCTCAGCAGGAATGGAGGCATGTTTTGTTAATCTTGTAGAACCAGGCGATAAGGTACTCGTGTGTATTAACGGCGTATTTGGCAATCGCATGGTCGAAAACGTAGAGCGTTGTGGTGGTGAGGCTATTACTGTCAACAATACATGGGGCGAGCAAACTGACCTCAATGTGGTAGAAGACACCCTTAAAGCCAATCCGGATATTAAGATCCTAGCTTTTGTGCATGCTGAAACATCTACCGGCGTACGCAATGAAGCCAAAGCGCTTTGTGAGCTGGCTAAAAAGTATGATTGTCTTAGCATTGTTGATGCAGTTACCTCTCTTGGAGGTATAGAGTTAGATGTTGACGGTTGGGGCATTGACGCTATTTATTCAGGTTCACAAAAGTGTTTGAGTTGCGTGCCGGGTATTTCTCCTGTTTCATTTAGTGAAAGAGCAGTTAACGTTATTCAAAACCGAAAAACAAAAGTGCAAAGCTGGTTTCTAGACATGAACTTGATTGTTGGTTATTGGGGGCAGGGCGCCAAACGTGCCTACCACCATACCGCACCTGTCAACAGTATGTACGCTATGTACGAAGCACTTCTGATTTTAAAAGAAGAAGGCTTAGAAAATGCGTGGCAGCGTCATGCATTGGGTCATGAAAAACTTGCGCAGGGTCTAAGTGAACTTGGGTTAGAGCTAACGGTAGACAGTGCTTATCGTTTGCCTCAATTAAATGTAGTTAAAATTCCAGACGGCGTAGACGATGCTGCCGTTCGCAAGCAGTTGCTTGAAGATTTCAATTTAGAAATCGGCGCCGGTTTAGGCGATCATGCCGGTAAAGTATGGCGAATTGGTCTTATGGGATACGCATGTAAACCCCGTAATGTCGATCACTGCCTTGCTGCGTTGCGCACTGTGCTTAAGTAAAAAGCCTAGGGCCTTTTTAATCTTTTCAGTCAACACGTTCAGCGAGATGCTTAGCTGAACGGTTGGCTTTTAACCATTTAGCATATAAAACCAATTTAACATCGCGCTTTGATACCAGTCCGCATAGGCATTACCCACTCAGCGAGATTTAAAATGTTCGTAAACGCAGCGTCTTACTGCAGGTACAGTGGTTCTACATCAAGTTGACTAGTAATAGTTATCCATTTTTGGGTCTTGCCTCATTAACAGCACATCTCGGCGAAGTTATATCTCTTCTAGTCTCAGTTCAGTGCTAAGATTTCCCTCGTTGCGTATATTCATAAACTATTCAGTTTTAAACATTTATCCTTTCGGTAACGTAGTTGAAAGGCACCATAAAAAGGAATCACTATGAAAATGATCACGCGTACTAATTCTTATTCAATTGCTAAAGGTGTAATTAGAAAAGCACTGTTGGCTTCATCATTTATTGCCTTATCTGCACCTATGGTTTCTGCACAGGCCGCACAAGAAGCGGTTATAAATGTGCAAGGCGTAGGAGCGGTAGAAGTGACACCAAACGCTTATTCAGTCACACTCGTTGTTGAGGAAGAAGGAAATACCGTAGGAAAGCTAAATAACCAGCTCGACTCAGATTTACGTTCCATTGTTAAATTTTTACTTAGTGAAGGCGTAGAGGAAAAGCATATTCAGAGTATGCAGGTACGTCTGCAGCCTCGCTACATCAATACCCCCCAAGGGCGTGTGCAAGAAGGCTTTACGCTTTCTCGTGATATCACTGTAACTTCGACTGACCTCGATACTTACGACAAAGTACTTGATGGTGTGCTTAAAAGAGGTGTCGATCGTATCCAACAGTTTAATTTCATTTCTATAGGTGAAGGCGATGCTTATCAGAAGGCGCTTATCGCTGCTGTGAAAGACGCAAAGCAACGTGCACAGTTATTAGCGAAAGAATTGGATATAGAAGTAGGCGAAGTTGTTGCAATCTCAGAATCTGGTGGCAATATGCCGATTCCAGTAATGCGCGCAGAGGCTTTTGCCAAAGACATGTCTATGTCGCTACCAGGACAAGAGCGTGTAGAAGCGCGGGTTAATGTGTCTTTTAACATTGTTCAATAGCAGGAAATACGATTGAAAGAACAACAGTATGGCCAGTTAATTAGCCAAGCTAAGAGCTTGGTATCTGGCGAGCACGATCTCATCGCTAACATGGCAAATATAAGTGCGCTGCTTTTCAATAGCCTCGAAGAGGTGAATTGGGCAGGTTTTTATCTATATAAAGAAGAACAGTTGGTACTCGGTCCATTTCAGGGGCAACCAGCATGTATCCGCATTCCACTTGGAAAAGGCGTTTGCGGAACGAGTGCAAGTACCAGAACTGTTCAGCGTATAGCAGACGTTCATCAGTTCGAAGGACACATTGCCTGTGATGCTGCGTCAAACTCTGAGATTGTTGTTCCACTAGTACTAAACGATGTGCTGGTTGGTGTACTTGATATCGACAGCCCTGTTTTTGAACGCTTTACCGAAGAAGACGAAAAAGGGCTCGTTGAAATTGCTCAAATTCTTATGGATTCGCAGAAATAATTATGAAATCCAGTGTTGATATTCACGTTGTTTTATCGACGTATGAGGATATGGAAGACTTTCATGATGACCCAGATGAGGCATCTGAACGTTTAAATTTTATCTTACATGCGGTGTACGACAATGCAGAAGAAGATATTGAAACACAGCGTTTAGAGCAAATTTTGCACTACGCATGGGAATCTTGGCAACAAGATAAGCATTTATTAGAAATAGATGACGACGAATTGCTTGATTGGGTTGACCACACGCTGGCAACTTGGGATGATGCAAGTAACGATGAAATCTCTTGAATAATTTAGAAAGTTAATGGAATCACCAGAGAAGTTTACCAACAGTAAGGAAGTGATAGCTTTCCTTGCAGAGACCTTTCCGAAATGTTTTAGCATTGAAGGCGAGGCCCGCCCACTTAAGATCGGTATTTTTCAAGATCTTGCCACACGTTTAGAAGAAGAGGAACGCGTTAGCAAAACCTTACTTCGTTCTACACTACGACATTACACCAACAGCTGGCGCTATCTTCATAGCATCAAAGAAGGTGCAAATCGTGTAGATTTAGACGGCGTTGAAGGCGATGCAATTGAAAAAGAACACGCTGATCATGCGCAGCAGCAGTTAGAAGAAAGCAAAGCAAAAGCAGCTGAAAAGCGCAAAGCTAAGCTAGCTCAGCAGCCTAAGCGAAAAGATAAACGTCAATTTAATCGTCCAAAAGGTGAAAAATCTGCAAATTCGGACCATGCTGATACTAAGCGCGGAACTAAACCGAAAAATAACAGACCAAACAATACACCACCTGCGAAATTGACAGATAGCGATTTACAGCAAGGTACGCAAGTTACCGTTAAATTAGGTAAAACACCTATGCCTGCAGTAATTACCGAAGTAGCTAAAGATGGCATTCACGTCCAATTAGACTCAGGCATGGTAGTTAAAGTAAACGCAGACGCTTTACGTTTGGCACGCTCCAAGAGGTCGTAAAATATGAGAGACATCCTTCGAATTTCCATCGCCAGTGCTTTTCTTACCGTTGGGGTAGGAGCAGGCGCAGTTACGTCAACACCTGAGGTAGACGAGCTTCCTATTTTACAGCAGGAATCTCAACACAGTGTTGCAGCTAAGCGAGTAAGCGCACTCTTTACCAGGGCGCACTACAAGGAAATTTCGTTGGATGATGCACTCTCAGCTAGAGTTTACCAGCGATTCATCGATTCATTAGATCACAATAAACAAGTGTTATTGCTGTCTGATGTTGTGGGTTTTGAGAAATACCGCACATTGTTTGATGATGCGCTGAGTAAAGGCAACCTCTCTGTTGCCTATGATATGTACAACGTAAGCGCAAAACGACGTATTGAGCGCTATGAGTTTGCACTTGCGCTGTTAGAGAAAGGCCCGTTCGACTTTGAAAAAGAAGGCGATAAGTTCTTTTACGACAGAGAAGATGCTGAATGGCCTGTTAATAAAGCTGAGCTGGATGAAATTTGGCGTCAACGCGTTAAATACGACGCGTTGAATCTAATACTTGCAGACAAAACATGGGAAGAGGCGAAAGAGCTTCTTACTAAACGCTATACGCGAGCGATTAAGCGCACTAAGCAAGCAAAGAGCGAAGACGTTTTTCAAACTGCAATGAACGCATTCGCACGTACTATCGAAGCTCACACCAGTTACTTATCTCCGCGTAACGCTGAACGCTTTCAAATGGACATGAACTTGTCGTTTGAAGGTATTGGTGCGGTATTACAAAGTGAAGATGATTACACTGTAATTAAAAGCGTTGTACCTGGCGGTCCAGCAGACGAGTCTGGCGCAATAAAACCAGAAGATAAAATTGTTGGCGTAGCACAAGACGACGAAGAGTTCGTTGATGTGATTGGTTGGCGATTGGACGAAGTGGTCGAGTTAATTAAAGGCCCGAAAGGAAGTACTGTTCGTCTACAGGTTGAAAAAGGAGCCACGGACGCGAAAACCACGTCGGTAGTTAGCCTTACTCGCGATAAAATTAAGTTAGAAGATCGCGCAGCCAAATCGGAAGTATATGTGCCAGAGACTGGCCCTCACGCAGGTGAGCCTTTAGGTGTAATCACCATTCCAAGTTTTTACAACAACCTTAGTATGGATGTTGCTAAAGAAATAGAGAGCTTGAAAGCGCAAAATGTTAAAGGCGTTATTGTAGACTTGCGCGGTAATGGCGGTGGTTCTCTAACCGAAGCAACGTTACTGACTGGCTTATTTATCGAAAAAGGCCCCGTGGTTCAGATTCGATACGGTCAAAGCAAAATTAGCGTTAACCGTGATACAGACGGCGAAGTCGCGTATGATGGCCCGTTAACCGTATTAGTTGACAGATATAGCGCGTCTGCTTCAGAGATTTTTGCGGCAGCGATGCAAGACTACAACCGTGCTCTCATCGTAGGTGAACAAACCTTCGGGAAAGGGACAGTGCAACAGCATCGCGGTTTAGGTAAAATTTATGACCTTTACGATAACCCATTAGGGAGTGTCCAGTTTACTATCGCCAAGTTCTATCGCATTGACGGCGGCAGCACACAGCATAAAGGCGTTATTCCCGACATTCTTTATCCATCGGCGGTTGAACCAGCTGAGTGGGGAGAAAGCCAAGCGGAAAATGCGTTGCCATGGGACAGTATCAATCGCGCTAACTATACAACGTTTGCAGACGACACTGCTGCGCTTGACGTTTTAACAGCGAAACACAACAAACGTATTTTACAAGATCCTGAGTTTTCTTATATCCAAGACGACATAAAGGAATATAAGGAAAATAAAGACAAGAACTTCATCTCATTAGTTAAATCTGTACGTGAAGGCGAGAAGAAAGAGGCGGAAGAGAAGTCGCTTGCTCGTGCTAACGAACGTTTACAGCGATTGGGAATGGAAACTGTCACAACATTGGACGATCTACCTGAAGATATGGAAGAATTAGATCCATTCTTGGACGAGGCAGCCAATATTACATTCGATATGATCGAAACAGGCCGTTACGCTATCACAAGAAATTAAGTGATTAGGAAAAAGGGCTGGTCTAGGGCCAGCCCTTTTTTTGTGTCTATAAATTATTAAAACAATAATAAAGGGAAATAACATGGCTATCAGAGGCGAATTTTCCTCTCGAATAGGGTTCGTGCTAGCAGCGGCAGGCTCGGCAGTAGGACTAGGTAATATTTGGGGCTTTCCTACAAAGGTAGCAAGTAACGGTGGCGCAGCATTTGTTCTCGTATACTTACTGCTGGCTTTTGTACTCGCTTATCCCGTACTTATGGCAGAACTGATAATCGGACGTAGTTCACGTTCAAATATGGTTGACGCTTTAGGTAAAATATCGGGCAATTTCGTGGGAAGGCTAACGGGCATTTGGGGCTGTGTTACCGTGTCACTTATCCTTGCATTCTACGCCATTGTCGGCGGATGGATGCTGGTTTATTTCGCCGATGCTGCCGTTAGCATGGTGGGATTTACGAGCGCTAGCGACTGGCTACTCACTTCATCAGTTACGCGTAACATTATTTTCTGCTTCTTATTCATGGGTTTAACTGCATTTATCGTTGTCGGTGGTGTAAAGTCCGGCATTGAGAAGTGGTCAGTGCGTTTGATGCCTACATTGGTTATTCTCATACTTGCATTGATTGTTTATGTGAGCCTACAGCCTGGTGCCGTAGAAGGTTGGTCAGCATATTTAGTACCTGACTTCTCTCGCGTTTTAGACCCAGACTTATTAATAAACGCCATGGGACAAGCCTTTTTCTCAATGTCTTTAGGTGTAGGTACTATGCTGGTTTATGGTTCATACCTAAGTAAAAATGAAAATCTACCTAGCATTGGTGCGTCGGTAGCGCTTGTCGATATCGGTGTTGCGGTTATTGCGGGTATGCTTATTATCCCGGCCATGTACGTTGCATTAAACAACGGCGTTGAAATCTTCACACCGGAAGGCGCGTTAATCCAAGGCGATACGCTGATATTTAAAGTGCTACCAGCACTGTTTGATACCATTGGTAGCGTAGGTCTTTTCGTTGCTTTTACCTTTTTCGCGCTTATGGCGATTGCTGCCGTCACGTCTTCAATTTCAATGTTGGAAGTTCCCGTTGCGTTTATGGTAGAAAGTAAAGGTCTTCAACGTAAAAAAGCCGTGCTATTGATGGCATCGGTCATCTTTGTATTAAGCTGCATCATCATTTTAAATTTTGAAACCTTGTTTGGCTTTGTTATCGCATTAACTACCGAGTATAGCCAACCGTTGCTAGGACTCGCCTTGTGTATTTTCGCGGGTTGGGTGTGGCGCAGAGATGCAATACTCGATGAACTTAAACAAGGTGATCAGTTTGCTGAACACAGCATTTTCTGGAAAATTTGGCCTTGGTACGTACGCTTTGTGTGTCCCGTTATCATTGCGCTTATGTTCTACCGCTCAGTTTTCTAAAGCATTCTGGTAAAAAGCGGACAGCACGCTTAACGCGTTACAAATACAATAATAAGGTTTTAAAAAACGACAATGACGAATAAAGAAATAAAAACGCCGTCACTTCTCGATGCAATGCTTCCTATTCTTGCGTTAGTCATAATGATGGGAAGCGCAGTTTATTTGTTTGCCAATAACTCTTCTTACGGTCCAAACCAAATTGCACTTCTTTTAGCGATGGGCTTAGCTGCTATCATTGGAATGAAAAATGGCTACACCTGGAAAACTATCGAAAAGGGCATTGTAGACGGTATCTCTATGTCTTTAGGTGCCTGCTTAATTCTGTTGGCGGTAGGTTCTCTTATTGGCACATGGATGCTAGCTGGAACCGTGCCTACGCTTATCTATTTCGGTTTAGAGTTGCTTAACCCCTCGTTTTTCTATGCTGCCGCTTGTCTGATTTGTGCGGTTGTTGCAATGAGTATAGGTAGTTCTTGGACTACCGCGGCGACTGTGGGTGTAGCGCTAATGGGGGTTTCTGCTGGCATGGAAATGTCGGCAGCCATAACCGCCGGCGCAGTAGTTTCAGGTGCGTACTTTGGCGATAAAATTTCGCCCTTATCTGAAACAACAAACTTAGCGCCTGCCGTTGCGGGCACGGATTTATTTGACCACATTCGTTACATGCTTTGGACGACGATTCCTAGCTTTGTTATTGCGCTTATTCTATTTACGGTACTAGGCTTTAGTGAAGTGGGTGAAGCCAAAGCAGAACGCATTGAGCAAATGCAGCTTCTGTTAAATGAATCTTTTGACTTGGGTTGGCATTTGCTAATTCCCCTTGTCGTTTTGCTCACCTTAGCGATTAAAAAGATGCCTGCGTTTCCAGCTGTTTTTATCGGTGCTTTGTTAGGTGGTGTTTGGGCAGTAGTTTTCCAGTGGGATGTGGTTACTTCTATGGCAAGTGGTGACGACTCGGTGAATGTAGGCGCGTTGAAGGTAGTTTGGACTGCGCTATTCGATGGCGTAAGCTTCTCAACACCTGACGAGAACTTAAATAGCTTACTTTCTCGTGGTGGCATGTCTTCTATGTTAAATACCATTTGGTTGATCATCTGTGCAATGTCGTTTGGTGCCGTATTAGAGCGTGTTGGCCTATTAAAGCGTGCAGTTTCTGCGATATTAATTGGTGCAAAATCCGCAGGGGATATGGTGAGCAGAACCATTCTTACTTGTTTTGGTACCAACCTGGTTACTGCAGATCAGTATATTTCAATCGTGATGCCAGGCCGTATGTACAAAGAAGAATTCAAAAAGCGTGGTTTAGACCAATTGAATCTTTCTCGAAGCCTTGAAGACGGCGGCACACTTACGTCTCCACTTATTCCTTGGAACACCTGTGGTGCTTACATGCACAGTGTTTTATTAGTCAATCCATTTGATTACGTATTCTATGCATTCTTCAACGTAATCAACCCGATCCTTGCTGTTATTTATGCGTATTTAGGTATTAAGATTTTACGTATTACGCCACCGCATGTTGAAGTAAACAGCAAAGAGTCGGTTTAACGCAGAGTTCCAATTAAACCCACGTAGGCTTTCTTCCAGGAGGATCTATGTCAGTTCAAGCTAAACGCCGGGCGGATTACCAGCCGCCCGCTTTTTCAATAGCGACAGTTGACCTACATATAACGCTACACCCAACACAAACCAAAGTTATCAGCACGTTGTCCGTCACTCGTAATGGCGTGCACGATACTCCTTTAGTACTTGATGGCGATAATTTATCGCTAGATTCTATTTCTATTAACGGTACGTACCTATCTGATAATGAATACACGGTAACAGATAGCGCTTTAAGCGTAGTTACTGAACTTGATGAGTTCGTCTTAGAAATTACCAATACCATTGCCCCTGAGCACAACAAAGCGCTGGAAGGCTTGTATTTATCAGGTGGTGCCTATTGTACACAGTGTGAAGCGGAAGGGTTTCGTCGCATTACGTACTTCATGGACCGCCCGGATGTTTTGTCGGTCTACACAGTGACGGTAGTTGCCGACAAGTCAGTACCGATGCTTTTGGCCAATGGCAACCCAGTAGACAAGGGCGAAGTTGACGAAAATACGCATTTTGTTAAATGGCACGATCCACATCCAAAACCTTGCTACCTTTTTGCTCTAGTTGCCGGTGACTTCGATTTACTTACCGATAGCTATACCACCACTAGCGGTAAAGAGGTTGCGCTAGAACTTTATGTTGATAAAGGCAAAAAGTCTCAAGGTATTTTCGCACTAGAATCGCTAAAGCGGGCGATGAAGTGGGACGAAGATGTGTTCGGGTTAGAGTACGACTTAGATATCTATATGATTGTTGCCGTCGATTTCTTCAATATGGGAGCGATGGAAAACAAGGGCTTAAATGTATTTAACAGTAAGTTTGTATTAGCCGACCAAAAAAGTGCCACCGACGATGACTTTTTCAATGTTGAGTCGGTTATCGCGCACGAGTACTTCCACAACTGGACCGGCAACCGGGTTACTTGTCGCGATTGGTTCCAGCTAAGCCTAAAAGAGGGGCTTACTGTATTTAGAGACCAACAGTTCAGCGCTGATATGACTTCGGCGTTAAGTAATCGTATAAAGCACGTTCGTGTTATGCGAGAGCACCAGTTTGCAGAAGATGCGAGTGCAATGAGTCACCCAATTCGTCCAGAAGAAGTCATCGAAATGAACAACTTCTACACGGTGACGGTTTATGACAAAGGCGCTGAAGTTATTCGCATGTTCCACACATTATTGGGGCCTGATGGCTTCAGACGTGGTATGGACGAGTACTTTAGAAGACACGACGGTCAGGCAGTCACCTGTGATGACTTCATTTCAGCAATGCAGTCTGCTACTGATATAGATTTAACCCAGTTTACCCGCTGGTATAGTCAATCTGGTACGCCAGTGATTTCTGTCGCTCACAGCACTGAGGTTAATGATGATGGCATTGTAAAACATAGCTTTACATTGTCGCAGCACACACCTGCAACCTCTGATCAGAAAGAAAAGCTTCCTCTGTATATTCCTGTAAATATCGAGATTATTGATGATGAGGGGAAAAGCTACACAGATAACGAGTCGCTCATTAAAAACGGCATGGTCATTTTAAAAGATGACTCTATGCGTTTTACTGTAGAAGCCAAAACTACTAATTTAACACCTGTAGTATTGGGTAATTTCTCAGCGCCAGCGAAAGTAGAAAACCCATTGGGGACAGAGTCTTTACTTACTATATTTAAGCATGCGAAGGATCCATTTAATCGTTGGGATGCAATGCAAACGTTGTATGACCGCTGTGTGAAGCAATTAGAGGAATCGCCGGAGTCTGGTATTAGCAATGAAATCTGGAACGGTATCAAGCAAGCTATTGCCCAAGAGCAAAACAACCTTGAGCTGCTAGGTGAATGTTTAGTCATACCTTCGTTTGAGACTCTGTGCCAAAGCCGAAGCAACATAAACGTTTCCGCACTGTCGAAAGCGCGAAAAGCGTTTTGCGACCAGTTTGCACGTGGCTTAGAGAAAGAATTGTTAGATATTTTCAACAGCATAGAACAGAAAGCTTATAGCTATACACAAAGCGCTATCAACGAACGTCGCTGCAAAAACGTCGTGCTTGCACACTTAGCTCGGTTACCACAGCATGAGCACATTGTAGTTTCTCAGTTTGACTCCGCTGACAATATGACTGACACACTAGGAGCGCTAAGAAGCGCACAGCACTGTAGCGCTTCCACTTTCGATAGCTTAATGGCTCAATTTGAAGAAACGTGGAATCACGACCCGCTTGTTTTGGACAAATGGTTCGCACTTCACGCTACACAAAATAGAGACGACATCTTTGCCACTATCACTATGTTGTGTGAGCATCCGCAGTTTGCGATGAGTAACCCAAATCGCGTTCGTTCGGTGATTGGTAGCTTTGCTTTCTATAACAGCGAAAAGTTCCACGCAGTGGATGGCAGTGGCTATAAGTTCGTCACCGATTACTTACTTAAGCTCGATGCGGTCAACCCACAGGTTGCAGCCCGTATTGTAACGCCACTGACGCAATGGCAGGGCTATGCAAGTGAACACCAAGTTCATATGAAGCAACAGCTTGGCCGTTTGCTTAATCACAAAGGTTTAAGTAAAGATTTGTTTGAGAAAGTAAGTAAAAGCCTTGCTTATGACAACCATTAGCCAAACTGACTCGGTTTTTTACTTTTCAATAAATGCACCTTACAAGCAATGTGAGGTGCTTTATGTTCCATCTATGCCAGATGTGGTCATGGTGAGTGAATCAGGCCTAAGCGTCCAAGTACCGACCAACCGGCTCAGGCAATTTGTTACGTCTGATGGTATTAAAGGTCGTTTTAGGATGATTATTGATACCAACAAAAAAATTAAATCCTTTGAGAGGCTCGGGTAGAGCCTTTTTCTTCTTCAGACCTACAGATAATATTTCTTAGTATAAGAATATCTCATAACTTGCTTACCTATCGAAGTAGGTTAGATAAAGTTCCGAAATTTCCTTTATCTAGTCCAAAATAACTTAAACACCGCATTTCCAATTAATTTGTACAATTTCTCTGCAACTTTATAAATGCCTTTTATACTCACAATAAAGCAATAACTATTTGATACGACTAATGTTGTAAATTTTGTTAACTGGTAGGATTAGTTCTTGCGGTTATGGCAAAATGATGTAATGATTTTGTTAATCGTTATGGTTGGTCATGATGTCACGTATTAAGTCACATCGACTTGGGAGTATAAAAATATGAAAAACGGGCCTAGCGCTTTTAAAATATCACCGGTAGCAGCGGGAGTTCTCTCACTGCTAGGTGCTGCTGCAGTACCAGTACATGCTGCAAACTGGCAAGTGGGTGATGTAAGTATTTCTTTAGATTCAACATTTACATTGGCTACAAGTATTCGAACAGAGGCACGAGATTACGACCTTATTGGTAACAGTAACCAGCCTCAATTCGACTGGAGCGGTTATCACGCAGCTTTCAACCCTATATACCCAAGTGCCGACGTGTGGGCGCTGGCAGATGGCGGTTACTCAACTAACGGTGATTTGGGTAACCTTGCGCACGATCCAGGTGACGCATTTGCAACGCAAATTTCAGGAAGCCATGAATTAGACGTTAATTTTGGTGACTATGGTTTCTTCGCCCGTGGCTTCTGGTTCTACGACTTCGAGCAAATGGACGGCGATCGCCCATATTCTAACCCGATTACGGGCAACCAATACGACCTGTGCCAAGATCCTGAAGCAGAAGACCTACTTTGTACCGATGTACGTTTATACGATGCATTTTTCTACGGCGATTGGTGGATTGGTGACAAGCCGCTTACACTTCGCGTAGGTCGTCAGGTAATCAGCTGGGGTGAAAGTACTTTCATTCAGCATGGTATTAACACTACTAACCCTGTAGACGTTACCCGTGCACGCGCACCAGGCGCAGAACTGAAAGAAGTATTCCTTCCTGTAGGTATGGTATACGCGTCATTAGGTTTAACAGATACTGTTAGTATTTCTGGTTACTATCAATACGAGTGGGAACGCAGCTGGCTTCCAGTATCTGGTAGCTACTTTGCCGGTAACGATTTTGCGGGTGAGGGCGGTCAACGCCAAAATATCCAGCTTGGTTTCAGTGGTAACCCAGACATCGACTTAGATCACCTTCTCACTGCGTTAAACGGATATGGCGATTTGCTTCGCTCTGGCGCTAATCCAGCTGACATTTCGCAAGCCTACCTTGCTTATCCAACCAAAGTGGCTATCCGCGGTTTTTCTGACGAAGCGCACAATGACGCGGACGATCAGGGTCAATACGGTTTACGCTTGACGTGGTTTGCTGAAAATTTGAATGAAACAGAGTTTAGTTTCTATCACATCAATTACCACAGCCAACGCCCGCTTATTTCAGGTAAGACATCCGATTTTACTGCTGAAGGAATTGGCGCGGATCTCGCGTTCCTAGCGTCTAATACCGTTACTCGCGACAACATCACTGAACTGGGTGCATTTACTCAGTCAGAGTTCTACTACCCAGAAGATATCAAACTTTATGGTATGAGCTTTAACACTAACATCGGTACTACGGCTCTTGCGGGTGAATTTGCTTACCGTGTAGATGAGCCGCTTCAAATCGATGATGTTGAATTGCTCTACATGGGTATGCCAGAGCAGCTTGCGAATGCTGGCCTACGTCCTGATTTAGCAGGTATATCACAGCTAAACAACATTGGTCGCGCTGTAGGACCAGGTGAAACTGCAGAAGGTTTCCTATTCTCTGATACATGGCAAATGCAGTTTACTGCATCACACGTATTTGGTCCTAAGTTCGGCTCTGATAACTTTGTGCTTCTAGGTGAAGTAGGTTATGTGAACGTTGTTGATATGCCAGACCCAGACGTAATTCGTTTAAATGCACCGGGCACAGCACGAACACCGTCTTTAGAACCAATCAACGGCAATGCTCGTGAAGGATTACACGTTGGCCTTTCGGATGGCCCTGAAACTAACCCGTTTGCAACAGACGACGCATGGGGTTACCGTTTGTTAGCTGTTGCTGATTACAATTCAATATTCGCGGGTATGAACCTTCGCGTTCGCGGTACCTTCTCGCACGATGTTGAAGGCACAACGCCGGATCCATTATTCCTTTTCACAGAAGATGTTAAGTCTGCTGCACTTTCTTTCACGTTTGACTATTTAAGCAAATGGTCTGCAACGGCGTCTTACAGTGCATTCTGGGGTGGTATTGGTACAACCAATGCGCTATCTGACAGAGACTTCATTTCATTTAACATCAAATACGCAATCTAAGAGTGGTTTTTATGATTAGAAAAGTAGGAATTATCGCTGCAGCCTTGTCACTAGCCTTGTCTGGTGCAAGCGCGATGGCTAAAGTGTCTGAAGCAGACGCAAACAAACTGGGTAATGATTTAACACCATTAGGTGCGGTTAAAGCGGGAAATGCAGACGGCAGTATTCCAGCATGGACTGGCGGTATTACTACTGCACCTTCAGGTTATACCGTGGGTGACCATCACCCTGATCCATATCCAGATGATAAAGTGCTGTTTGAAATTACGGCTCAAAACTACAAAGAGTACGCAGAATTTTTATCAGAAGGTCAGAAGAAGCTATTTGAAGCGTACCCTGAAACGTTCCGCATGCCGGTTTACCCAACACGCCGTTCTGCGTCAAATCCACAAGCGATTTATGATGCTACTAAGGTAAATGCGACACGCGCCGAACTGCTAGATGACGGTAATGGTATTAAAGGCGCGGTTTTGGGTATTCCTTTCCCAATCCCTCAAAACGGTCTTGAGGCAATTTGGAACCACATCCTTCGCTATCGTGGCGAAGCGGTTCAGCGCAACGGTGGCCAAGCGGCGGTTACTACCGGCGGTGACTACAACGTTATTGGTTTTGACGAGCAGTTATTAATTAAGTACGCAGAAGAAGATGCTACACCGGAGAAGCTAACAGAAGACAACATTTTGTTCATGTTTAAGCAAAAGGTGACTAAGCCCGCTCGCTTGGCGGGAACTGCACTACTTGTTCATGAAACAGTAGATCAGGTCAAAGAGCCGCGTAAAGCATGGACTTACAACACTGGACAGCGTCGTGTTCGTCTCGCGCCAAATATCGCGTATGACACGCCAGGAACAGCAGCCGACGGTCTTCGTACTACCGATGATTTTGATATGTTTAACGGTTCTCCAAACCGTTATGACTGGAAACTTGTTGGCAAGCAGGAAATGTTTGTTGCCTATAACAACTATGCACTTCATTCAGATAATGCCTCATATGAGGATATTTTGAAGCCAAATCACGTTAATCCAGATTTAACACGCTGGGAAAAGCACCGTGTTTGGGTAGTTGAAGCGACGCTAAAAGAAGGGTTCCGACATATTTATCAAAAACGCGTATTCTTCATCGATGAAGATAGCTGGCAAATTCAAGTTGCTGATATGTATGATAATCGTGGCGAACTGTATCGCGTTGGTGTAGCTTATGGTGTGAACTATTATGAAGTACCAACACAATGGTCGACGCTTGACGCGTATTACGACTTAAACTCTCGACGTTACTTGGCCATTGGCTTAGACAACGAAGAAGAGATGTATGACTTCACCGTACGCCCTAGAGACGTGGAATTCACGCCTCAAGCGTTACGACGAGAAGGTATGCGCTAATCGCCTTACACAACAAACGGTTGGCAAATGCCAACCGTTTTTGTATGCAGACAATTATAAATAGGGGGAATGGTTAATTATGAAAAAAACCATTGCAGCGTGCATTGCCGCCACTTTCGCAGTTACCTACTCTTCAACTGCACTTGCCGAAGAAGCATTCATGGCACCATTGGTTGAGCAATCAGTTCTTTTGGACATAGACGCTAATTCATTTGTCGTTATTGTCGGTGAACGCGGTCACGTTTTATTATCGGAAGATGGCAAGAGTTTTCATCAGAAACTCGTGCCTACTCAATCAACGCTTACTGCTACTACTGTTGTAGGTGAGAATATTTGGGCAGTAGGTCACGACGCTGTCATTCTTCATTCTTCAGACAAGGGCGAAACTTGGGAAATTCAAAATTATCAACCCGACCTTCAACGCCCGTTTTTAGATGTATTATTTTTTGACGAAAAGCAAGGTATAGCCACTGGTGCCTATGGCCTGTTTTATCGAACGCTAGACGGTGGAAAAACGTGGACTGCAGAAAGACACGCCAGTCTTCTTGACCCAATGGACCAAGAATACCTCGAAGAAATTCGCAAGGAAGACGAAGATTTTTATCAACAAGAGTTAGAGTCCATTCTGCCTCACTTAAACCGTGTGACCCTTGACGGTGATACGCTTTACATGGCGGGTGAAGCGGGTTTGTTAGCAAAAAGTACTAACATGGGGGAGTCTTGGGAGCGTTATTACGTTGACTATACTGGGTCATTTTTCGATATCAAACCGTTAGATGAAAGTACGGTGTTAGCGGTAGGGCTTCGCGGTAACATTTTCGTGAATAGAAACCAAGGGGAATGGGAGTACGTTCAAACTTGTTCAACCAGCACGCTTAACTCAATTCTCGTTGGCTCAGAGTCAAAGATCTATGCATTAGGCAACAACGGTATGATGGTAAGCGCACAGCGTCCACTTCCTACCAGTATGCGGGACCCTTATGCCAATCCATCGGACTGCGAAGCTGATGAAGGCATCGAGGTATCACAGATAAAAGATAAAGCAGCGCTTTTAAACGCCACACAGTTCAATGGTATAAGCATTGCTGTTTCCGCGAATGGCATTAAAACGTTGAATTTAAAATAGGGCAGTATAAAAACAATGACCCATTTTCTAGAAAAATTAGTGTTTGGAAACCGTAAAATTGTGGTAGCGCTTTTCGCTATTGCAACGGTATTTCTAGGTTACCAAGCCTCACAGATGCGCTTGGACGCAGGTTTTGAGAAAAATATTCCGCTTAATCATGAATACATGAAAACCTATATTGAGCACCGCCAAGATTTTGGTGGGGCCAATAACATATTGGTTTCTGTCTGTGATAAGAACGACAATATTTACAATCAAAACTTCTTTGATACGTTGAAAAATGTTCACGACCAGCTTTTCTTTATTAATGGTGTGAACCGCTCATTAGTTATCTCACTTTTCTCGCCTTCAACGCGCTTTACAGAAATCGTTGAAGGCGGTTTTGCTGGCGGTCCAGTCATTCCCGCAGACTTTAATTCGTCTAGCCCTGAAGCACTGGAATTAGTTGCTGCAAACGTAGAAAAGGCAAACATTGTAGGCCGACAAGTTTCCAGTGATTACAGCTGTGCTATGGTAACCGCACAGTTACTCGATATTGACCCACAAACAGGGGAGCCGCTTAACACACTTGCTCTGGCAGCGGAGCTAGAAAAGCAGCTTCGTGGTCAGTATGAAAACGAAAACACGTCCATTCATATAATCGGCTTTGCAAAAATGATTGGTGATGTGGCCGATGGAGCTAAAGACGTACTGCTATTCTTTGCCATCGCAATCGCGATCACTGCAGTAATGGTGTACTTCTTCTCACGCAGCATCATGCTTACGTTATTGCCATTAGTATGCTCAATCATTGCCGTTATCTGGCAGCTAGGCCTGCTTACTTCAATTGGCTTTGGTATGGACCCTATGTCAATACTGGTGCCATTTTTGGTATTTGCCATTGGTGTGAGCCACGGCGTACAAATGATTAACGCGGTAGAAAAACAAGCAGTAACCGGTATTGGTGCAAAACGAGCCTCTATGGCGGCCTTCAGAAACCTACTCGTACCGGGCGGAATTGCCCTGTTATCGGATACCGTGGGTTTCATGACGTTGCTGGTTATCGATATCGGCATTATTCGCGAGTTAGCGATAACGGCAAGTATGGGTGTGGCGGTTATTATTCTGACAAACCTTTTGCTGCTACCTGTTTTGATGAGCTTCTTAAAGCTGGATCAGAAGTATGTCGAAAAGTTCGCGGGTAAAGAAAACGCAAACTCTAAATTCTGGGAAGTGATTGCGGCATGTTCGCGTAAAAAGCCAGCAGCATTAATCTTAACTGTTACCACTATTTTGTTTGTACTTGGGCATTTCCAAGCGCAAAACATGAAGATAGGGGATTTACATGCGGGTGCACCTGCGCTTCATGAAACGTCACGCTACAATCAGGACACTTTTCTGATTACCGATAAGTACGAAGTAACAGTAGATTACATTTCTATTTTGGTTGAAACCACGCCAGAAGCTTGTACGTCACACAGCGTGATGAAGGCCATGGACGATTTCCAGTGGAAAATGGAAAATGTTCAAGGCGTTCAATCGGCGGTTTCGTTGGCATCTGTTGCAAAAATTGTTAACGCAGGTTACAACGAAGGCAATGTTAAATGGCAGGTACTCCCTCGTAACCAGCAAACATTGGTGCAGGCAATTTCTCGCGTTCCAACGTCGTCAGGTTTACTTAACGGCGACTGCTCGGTCATGCCAATTATCCTGTTTATGGAAGACCACAAAGCAGAAACCATATCTCGAGTTGTCGATGCAGTTAAAGCATATCGCGATGAGTATGAAACCGATGATATGAAATTCAGTCTTGCTTCAGGACCGGTTGGCGTAATGGCCGCAACTAACGAAGCTGTTAGTGCAGCACAAGATCCTATGATGCTGTATGTGTTTGGTGCTGTAATTGCACTTTGTCTGATAAGCTTCCGCTCTGTTCGTGCCACGTTAGTCGTTGTAATACCGCTTTATGTAGTGTCTGTATTAGCTCAAGCGCTAATGACATACCTTCAAATTGGTCTCACCGTCTCTACGTTACCGGTTATCGCACTAGGCGTGGGTATCGGTGTGGACTATGGTATTTATATACTATCGACCAAGAGCTTAATGTTGAAGAAAGGCGCCACCGTTCAGGAAGCGTATTTCGCAGCCCTAAAAGAACGTGGAAGTGCTGTGCTATTTACCGGCATCACGTTGGCAATAGGCGTTAGTACCTGGGTGTTCTCTTCACTTAAGTTCCAAATGGATATGGGTATATTGCTAACGTTTATGTTCGTTGTGAACATGCTCGGTGCAATAATTGTACTGCCTGCCTTAGCTAGGTTCTTGTGGTGGAATAAGAATGACCCTGATGCATAAATTATTTTTGCATAGCTACGCATAAAAAAGGGCCTTTTGGCCCTTTTTTTTGGGTGTTTTCTGCATAGTTATCTATGCTGTTAATATAAGGTTAAAAATGGGCTTTCATTAGCGTCATTTATTAGAGAAAATAGTTAGGTACTCGGCACTTATACCAATTTGAATTGGTATTACGACATTCAAAAAAGGTTAACAAATGACAGTCACCTCACAGCGACACTCAGTACTGCTAGAAAACGTATTTGCACTTATTGATAAAAAAGTAGATACCAAGCAGAAGTCTCTTGTGCAGCAATTCGGACGTCTGTTGTATAAAAACATATCAAGCGACGACTTAGAAAATCGCAACGACAGCGACCTTTATGGAGCAACATTAAGTTTATGGAATGGCTTAGCAAAGTTTGAACACGCATCGCCATATATACGCGTATTTAATCCGGAAATTGCCAAACACGGATGGCACTCTAGCCACACCATCGTAGAAATTATCGTATCAGATATGCCGTTCTTGGTTGACTCTGTTCGAATGCTGCTTAACCGGTTAAACATTACCGCACACCTTTTCCTTCACAGCCCAATTGGCATAAAACGAGACAGTGCAAACAAAGTTGAAGCGTTTGCCGAGCCTGGCCAGAGCCTTGATGGTGCTAAAAAAGAGACTGTCATTTTCATCGAAATTGATACCCAGACATCGAAGAAAGATATCGACGCGTTAACCAAAGAGCTTTTCTCGGTGGTTGATGAAGTGTCTTTGGCGGTTAAAGACTGGCAAGATATGACGAATACCTTGCAAGACGTTATCAAAAACAACGCTAAGTATAATTGGCCAGTGTCTGCAGATGCAAAGAAACAGACCAAGGCATACCTAGAATGGTTAGGCGATCACAACTTTACCATGATGGGATATCGCTATTATGACGTTAAGGCAATTGAGGGGGACCACAGATGGATCCCAAGAAATGATACCAGCTTAGGCCTTCTCAAAAACTCAGTGAACGACCGCGAGCGCTTGTTATCACGCTTACCTGCGTCGGCAAGAGCTGAAGCATTAAGTAAAAATCCGTTAATTCTTACAAAAACCAACTCACGTGCGCGGGTACATCGTCCTGCATATATGGACTATGTAGGCGTGAAGGTATTTAACAAAGAAGGTCAGGTTGTTGGTGAGCACCGCTTCTTAGGTCTGTATTCTGCCTCTTTCTATAACAACAGCGTAACTCAGCTTCCGATTTTACGTGAAAAAATCAAGCGTATTTGTGAGCTATCTGGTTTTGAGCCTGGCACACACGCCTATAAAGCGTTCGCTAACATCATAGAAACCTATCCACGTGACGAATTGTTACAAACGCCAGCGGAAGAACTTGCGCAAATTGTAATGGGTATTTTCCAAATGCAAGAGCGCGGTATTTCACGTTTGTTTATCCGCAAAGATACATTTGGTCGTTTCTTTTCTTGTATGGTGTTTGTACCGAGAGAGCGCTACAACACTCAACTGCGCAAAGAAACACAAGCGCTACTTAAGGCGTCTTTAGGTGCAACTGAAGAAGTGGAATTTACCACCTTCTTCTCAGAGTCGGTGTATGCCCGTACGCATTACATTGCAAGAGTCAACGACAACAACGCGGAATTCGATGTGAAGGAAATAGAGCAAAACATTATTGAGTTGACCAAAACCTGGAATGACAGACTCGCGTCAGCTATTTCAGCTGCGCACGGTGAAGCATCTGGCAAAGCCCTTGAGCGTAAGTACAACAATGCGTTTTCTCGTAGCTACATGGAACATAACCTTCCATCAGCAGCGCTAGTTGATATTGGCAAGCTAGAGATGCTTGACGACAACCATACGTTGGACATGTTGTTCTATCGCCCTCAAGAAGAGGACGCAGACAGCCAAGTTGTTAAGCTTAAGCTTTTCCACCGCGCAGAACCTATTCATTTGTCTGACGTGTTACCCATGCTCGAGAACTTTGGGTTACGCGTAATTGATGAAAGTCCTTATAAAATAACGTGTTCAGAGGGCGAACGTAACTGGGTAATGGATTTCACCATGTTGCACAAAAGTGGGCAACACTTTGACATGGAAAACGCGCAAATCCTCTTCCAAGATGCCTTTGCAAAGGTGTGGTATAAAACGTTAGAAGATGACGCGTTTAACCGCCTTATTCTAGGCGCAAATATGACGGGCCGAAAGGTCACCATACTGCGCGCCTATGCTAAATATATGCGCCAAACAGGCAGCTCATTCAGTCGCGATTACATTGCGAATACCCTTTCTAATTACCCAGATATCGCGCGCTTACTTGTCGACTTCTTCGACCAACGCTTTAACCCTAAGAAGAGGCGTAACCAGAAAAAAGAAGACGCTATTTTAGAAGCGATAAAAGCGCAGCTAGACAGCGTAAGTAATCTTGATGACGACCGTATTATCCGTCGTTACTTAGATATGATGTCAGCAACCTTGCGCACAAACTTCTATCAACTTGACGATGCGGGTAATGAAAAGTCTTATGTGTCATTTAAGATGATGCCTGAACTGATCCCTGAAATGCCGCTTCCGCTGCCAAAGTTTGAAATCTTTGTATACAGCCCTCGCGTTGAAGGTGTGCATCTACGTGGCGGTAAGGTTGCCCGTGGTGGCCTTCGCTGGTCTGACCGTCAAGAAGACTTTAGAACCGAAGTTTTAGGTCTGGTTAAAGCACAGCAGGTTAAAAACACAGTTATTGTCCCTGTTGGTGCGAAAGGTGGCTTTGTCTGTAAAAACTTGCCAGTAGGTGAAGGCCGTGCCGCTATACAAGCTGAAGGTCAGGCATGTTATCGAACCTTCATCACAAGCTTACTGGATATAACCGATAATATTGTAAATGGCGAAATAGTACCGCCAAAAGATGTTGTTCGCCTTGATGATGACGACCCGTATTTGGTTGTCGCGGCAGATAAAGGTACTGCTACCTTCTCAGATATTGCCAACGGTATTGCAGAAGAATTTGGCTTCTGGTTGGGCGATGCATTTGCCTCGGGTGGCAGCATAGGTTACGACCACAAGAAAATGGGTATAACTGCGCGCGGCGGTTGGGAATCAGTTAAGCGTCACTTTAGAGAAATAGGTATTGACTGCCAGACCACTGACTTCACCGCTGTGGGTGTGGGCGATATGGCTGGAGACGTGTTTGGTAACGGTATGTTGTTATCAGAGCATACGCGACTAATCGCTGCGTTTAACCATTTACATATTTTCTTCGACCCAAGTCCAGATGCAGCAGCAAGTTATAAAGAGCGGCAGCGTTTATTCGAAAACCCGAGTTTGAGCTGGGAAGACTACGACAGTAAGCTGATTTCGAAAGGCGGTGGTGTATTTAGCCGCGCGTCTAAGTCTATCAAGCTGACGCCCGAAATGAAGAAATGGTTGGGTACGCGCCAGCTTACCATGACCCCTAACGAGCTTATTCATAATATATTGAAAATGCCTGTCGACTTACTGTGGAACGGCGGTATCGGTACCTATATCAAGAGTAAGAAAGAATCTCACTCTGAAGTGGGCGATCGTGCGAATGATGATTTACGGGTTAATGGCCGCGACGTTCAAGCTAAAATCGTGGGTGAGGGTGGCAACTTAGGCTTGACCCAATTAGGTCGTATCGAGTATGCGTCTAACGGTGGCCGAGTTAACACTGACTTCATCGATAACGTAGGTGGGGTTGATTGCTCAGATAACGAAGTAAACATCAAAATCCTTCTTAACAGCCTAGTTAACGACGGTGAGCTTACGCTCAAACAACGTAACAAGCTGCTTTACGATATGACCGACGATGTAAGTCGAATTGTACTGAAAGACTGCTACCGTCAAACTCAGTCTATCTCTATTACTGAGTTAGCTGGCGTTAAGCAACTTAAAGAACAGCTTCGCTTTATCCACGGTCTTGAGCGTGAAGGTCAGCTAAACCGTGAATTGGAATTTATTCCAAGTGACGATGAGATTTCTGATCGCGTAGCCTCGGATCAAGGTTTAACCCGCCCAGAGTTAAGCGTATTGATTGCTTACGGCAAAATGGTACTTAAAGATGCGCTTAATATTCCGGAAATTACTGACAACCCTTACCACGGTAAGTTGTTAGTAGAAGCATTCCCTAAAGTGCTTCGCGAAAAATTCGCAACACACATGCAACAGCACCCGCTAAGAAGCGAAATTATTGCGACTAAGTTAACCAATAACATGGTTAACGACATGGGCCTTAACTTCGTGTTTAGAATGCAGGAAGAAACTGGCGCAAGTGTGAGCGAAATTGCTGACGCATACGCAATTGTTCACGGTATCTTTAACATGAAGACGCTGTGGGAGCGCATCGAACAACTGGATAACGTTATTCCAGCTCAGCTACAGCTTAAAATGTTGGATGAAGCACGCAGGATTATGCGTCGCGCTTCGCGCTGGTATATTCGCCACGGCAATAAAGCGCAATCCATAGAAGAAGCCATTGCTAGCTACCGCGGTACATTCGATAAACTGTCGAAAAACTTACAGCATTACTTGGTTGAAAGTGAATATGCGCAATTAGAAGCGGCAACGCAGAAATATATCGATAAAGGTGTACCTCAAGATATTGCATATCAAGTTGCGAGTTTCTCAAATATGTTCTCTAGCTTCGACTTGGCACAAATCGTTGAAGCAGATAAGCACGATACCGATGTAGTCGCTAAGCTTTACTATCAGCTAGGCTCTCGTTTAGAACTTCACTGGTTCTTAGATCAGATAAACAACCAGGCGGTAAGCAACCACTGGCAAGCGTTAGCTCGCGCCTCGTATCGTGAAGAGTTAGATTGGCAGCAGCGTTCCATTGCAGCTAACCTGCTAGCTTCTCGCGAGGACGTAAGTAGCGCAGATCAAATTCTTGATGAGTGGATTGAAAGCAATCAGGTCCTTCTTAAACGCTGGTATCACATGATGTCTGAGTTTAAGACCAGTACAACGCACGAATTTGCGAAATTTTCTGTCGCTTTACGTGAATTGATGCTTTTAAGCGTGAAGTCTAACCATTAGAATACACGCACCTTAATGATTTAAGCCCTGTTTATCAGGGCTTTTTATTGGCCGATTGAACATTGCTGTATATTTTTGCAGCATCGTTTGTAAAAGCAAGCGCAATATACGTTGATGATCAACAGGCCCTTAATTAGCGAGCGGTAATAATAACCATGCAATCTCTAGTGCAAAAATTCTTGCTTCAGTGTGAACCTGAAAAAAGTCACGATTTCACCATTAACTGGTTAAACAAGACCCAACATACACCGCTGAAATGGATGTACAGCACACCGACGATTAAAAAGCCCGTTACCGTTGCAGGCATGACCTTCGATAACCCGGTAGGTCTCGCCGCAGGTCTTGATAAGAACGGCGATTGTATTGATGCGTTTGCCAGCATGGGATTTGGTTTTGTTGAGATAGGCACAGTAACGCCTCGTCCGCAGCCAGGAAACCCAAAACCTCGTTTATTCAGAATTCCGGAAAAGCACGCCATTATTAATCGCATGGGATTTAATAATAAAGGTGTTGATCATCTTGTAGAACAAGTGAAAAAGGCTCAGTTTAAAGGGCCTATTGGTATTAATATTGGTAAGAATAAAGATACCGAAGAAGCGAATGCGCTCGACGATTACCTGATTTGTTTAAATAAAGTTTATCCTTACGCAAGCTACGTCACTATTAACATTTCGTCACCGAACACACCTGGCCTAAGAAATCTCCAATACGGTGAAGCGCTCGATAAGCTTTTAGTTGGCCTAAAAGCAGCACAGGAAACGCTAACGCAAACCCACGGTAAATATGTGCCGCTGTTCATTAAAATAGCGCCAGATTTGAGCGATGTGGAAATTGACAGTATTGCTGCTTCGCTAATTAACAGCAAAATGGATGGTGTAATTGCTACTAATACGACACTTTCACGTGATGCCGTTGCCGGATTACAGCACGCTGAGGAAATGGGCGGTTTAAGTGGCTCAGTTATGACGGATATGAGCTTAGAAGTAACACGCAAGCTAAACAAAGCACTCGACCGCGCTATTCCTATTATTGGCGTTGGTGGTATTGACTCACCCGAAGCGGCACAAGCACGCTTGGACGCTGGCGCATCTCTGGTGCAGGTCTACTCGGCTTTTATTTATCAAGGCCCATCGCTCGTTAAACGCATAGTAAACGCGTTATAATACAATCTAAGTTAACTACACCCGAAACCAATCTCTCGTGTACGTGCTTTTTTCATAAAGTACGTACATCAAAAACAGGTACATGAATGAATACTATTCTGGTTACGACCAGTCGCGGTCTTGACGAACTATTAAAACAAGAAGTGCTAAGTCTCTGCCCTGATGCACAAATAAAGCAGGGCCCTGGCACTATTCAGTTTGAAGGCTCAAAAGAAGATGCGTATAAACTTTGCCTATGGTCACGGTTAGCTAACCGCGTGATCTGGGTACTAGCATCGGGGAAAGCAGGCGATGCAGATGCACTTTATAACACGGCGATGGGCATCGACTGGCAGATGCAAATGGATTCACGTCATACCTTATCTGTACAGTTTATCGGCACCAACTTTGCTATCAAAAACACCCAGTTTGGTGCAGTTAGAGTGAAAGACGCCATTGTAGATTCATTCGTAGAGCAAGGTTTGCCTCGCCCATCTGTCGAGCGCAAAAGCCCTGATATTTCTGTATATGCCAGATTGCACCGTGACAATGTGATTTTGGGTATCGACCTAGCTGGAGCTAGTTTACACCAACGCGCTTATCGACAAGAAACCGGTGACGCCCCGCTTAAAGAGCATATCGCCAGCGCAATGCTTATGCGCAGTGGTTGGACAGAAAACACCGAAGCGCCGTTGGTAGATTTAATGTGTGGTTCAGGCACCATTGCGATAGAAGCTGCCTATATTGCGCGTAATATTGCGCCGGGTATAAAGCGTTCGTACTGGGGCTTTACTAAGTGGCTTGGCCACGAAGCTAAAGTTTGGGAAGAGTTGGTAGAGCATGCCATATCTGTTCAAAAGCCAAACTGCGGCGGTATTTATGCCGGTGACTTCAGCCGTAAAATGGTGGCGATTGCTAAAGCCAACGCTGATTTTGCAGGCGTATTTAACGATATTTCGTTTTCACAGCAAGACGCAACAAAGTCTTCTCCACCGGTAGCCACTCCGGGCTACGTTGTCTCTAACCCACCTTACGGTGAGCGTTTGGGTGAACTGACTTCGTTAATCCCACTATTTAGTGATTGGGGTAAACGCTTTAAAGAAGCGTGGAAAGGTTGGCATGTGTCGCTTCTTAGCAGTAACCGCGATTTACTGCGCGTATTAAAGCTTCGCGCCACCAAAGACTATGCTATGAATAATGGTAAGTTAGAGTGTCGCTTAGCCAATTACGTACTTGATGAACAAAACACGGTCCAATTTAGTGAAGATGCCAGCAACCACGAGTTTGCAAATCGCCTTAAGAAAAACCTTAAACGCATGAAAGGCTGGATAAAAAGCGCAAACACAAACTGCTACCGTATTTACGATGCTGACTTACCTGATTATAACGTAGCCGTTGATAGATATGGTGATTGGCTGGTTGTTCAGGAATATGCACCGCCGAAAACCGTATCGGAAGATAAAGCCCGTAAACGTCTGCAAGAAGTATTACTGCACCTGCCTGCCGTAACTGGCGTATCCCCTAAGCATATTGCACTTAAAGTGCGTAGCCAACAAAAAGGGACCAAGCAATACGAAAAAATAAATCAGTCAGGTGACATGATGGAAGTGTTTGAAAACGACGCTCGCTTTTTAGTTAACCTTACTGATTACTTAGATACCGGTCTTTTCCTAGACCATCGTAATACCCGTCAAAAAGTAAAAGCCTTGTCTAAAGACAAAGACGTACTTAATTTATTCTCCTACACAGGTAGTGTCTCGGTTTTTGCAGCCATGGGCGGTGCCAAGTCTGTTACCACAGTAGACATGTCGAATACCTACTTGGAATGGGCAAAGAAAAACGTAGCGTTAAATAAACTAAGTGGGCCTCACGCATTCATTCAAGCGGATTGCACAACATGGTTGGGTACGCACAAAGGTAAATATGACGTTATTTTCATCGACCCACCGTCGTTTTCAAATTCAAAGCGTATGCAGAACACGTGGGATGTTCAGCGCGACCATGTAAAAATGCTTACCGACGCCAAAGCCTGTTTAAAAGAGCAGGGGACTATAATCTTCTCTAACAATAAACGTGGTTTTAAGTTAGACGAGTCAGCCATCGCTACGCTTGGCTTAGCAATTGAAAATATTACTCACGAAACCATACCCGAAGATTTTGCCCGAAAAGGTAAGATACACCAGTGTTGGATTCTACGTTCATGAAAATAATCTTTTACACGGGCCCTCAATGTAGCCTCTGTGACCTAGCGGATGTTGAACTTCAGCAAACATCCAAGTTCTCGTCACTTGAAATTGCGAAAGTAAATATTCGTACAAGCACCGAGCTGTACCATTTATACGGTGCAAGGATCCCCGTATTGAAACGAGCAGATAACGAAAAAGAAATTGGCTGGCCTTTTACCGCAGCCGATTTAGAGGAGTTTCTTCAGTGAGCATTTTGCAGTTAAAAAACATCACTGTTATTTATGGAAATCCACCGCTTTTAGATGGTGTTGAACTTGTCGTACAGCCTAAAGAGCGTGTATGTTTGGTAGGTCGCAACGGAAGCGGTAAATCAACGCTGATGAAAGTTATCGCAGGTGATATTATTGCCGACGATGGCCAGCGTATTATTGAGAATAATACCGTCATAGCTCGTTTAGAGCAGGACCCGCCACAAACAACCGATGTAACTCTGTTTGATTACGTTGCTGAGGGATTATCTGACGTAGGTGAAACGCTAAAAGCCTATTTCCATCAAACGCGCATTGTGGGTGAAGACCCAAGTGAAGCTAATTTAAATAAACTTCAACGACTACAAGAACAATTAGAAGCAAGAGATGCGTGGCAGTTCGAACAGCAAATTGAACAAACGCTTACTATGCTTAAACTTGACCCTGAGATATCGTTATCGACGTTATCTGGGGGCTGGCGTAGAAAAGCAGCGTTAGCACGTGCGCTTGTTAGACAGCCTGATTTATTGCTGTTAGATGAACCTACCAACCACCTTGATATTGAAATGATCCGCTGGCTTGAATCGAGCTTGAGCAATTACCAGGGTGCTATCGTGTTTGTAAGCCACGACCGTGCATTTATACGCGCTATGGCGACACGTATTATTGACCTAGATCGCGGGTCTGTTACCAGCTATCCAGGCAATTACGAAACCTACCTTGAGAAAAAGCAGCACGACTTAGAGGTCGAAGCGTCCCAAAACGCGGAGTTTGATAAAAAGCTTGCGCAAGAAGAAGTATGGATCCGTCAGGGTATTAAAGCCCGTCGTACCCGCAACGAGGGCCGAGTAAGGGCACTCAAAAAACTCCGGGAAGAGCGCAAAGCAAGAAGAGCGGTACAAGGAAATGCCGTTGTCAATCAACATCAAGGCGTACGCTCTGGCAAAATGGTATTTGAGGTAAAAGACTTAACCTATAGCATTGAAGGTAAGCCTATTGTTAAAGACTTAAACCTAAATGTATTACGTGGTGATAAGCTTGCCCTGATTGGGCCTAACGGCAGCGGAAAAAGTACGCTCATCAAGCTTTTATTAGGTGAGTTACAGCCTGATAGTGGGAATTGCAAGCAGGGCACTAATTTAGAAGTCGCTTATTTCGATCAACATCGACACGGATTAGATTTAGAAAAGACTGTTATTGACGCTGTAGGGGATGGTAAGCGCGATCTTATGGTGAACGGCCACCCGCGCCACGTTATCAGCTACTTGCAAGACTATCTATTCACGCCTGAACGCGTTAATGCGCCGGTTAAGTCGCTATCTGGTGGTGAAAAGAACCGCCTAATGTTGGCCAAACTTATGCTTAAGCCAAGTAATGTTCTTGTGCTGGATGAGCCAACTAACGATCTTGATGTTGAAACCTTAGAAATGCTCGAAACCTTACTCAATGAATATACCGGCACTGTTCTGTTGGTGAGCCACGATAGGGAGTTTGTTGATAACGTAGCAAATAGTAGCGTGGTTTTCGAAGGTAATGGTTTGCTCAGAGAGTTTATTGGGGGTTTCACTGACGTAGAAAACTGGTATAAAGAACAACAGGAAAAACGTCAGCAAATCGAAAAGGAAGAAAAAGCCAAGGTAAAGAATGAAACTAATTCAGCTTCAGACAGTCCTAGTGCTAAGTCTTCTCCCCGTAAGACGAAAAAGTTATCATACAAAGACCAGCGTGAGCTTGAGTCCTTACCCAAAGAGCTGGAAGCGCTCGAAGAGGAACTTGAGGCTATGCAAGAGAAAGTTAACCATCCAGACTTTTTCAAACAAGACAGTGACACTACTGCCAAGGCACTAGCCGAATTGGCAGATAAAGAAGAATTACTTTCCCAGAAATATGCGCGCTGGGATGAACTAGAAAGTATGCTGGAAGATAATCAGCAGTAAATAGGATTTTAAATGAAACGAACTCAGCTTGCCGCCGCCGTTCTATTGACAACAGGAAGTGTTTCGGCATTTGCCGCGACCTATTCAGTGACACCTCTTCCTTTGCAGGATACCGCTAGAAATAATTTTGCTCGTTCAATTGATAATTCAGGCAAAATGTTGTCTGTTGTGCAACTTGAATACAACCCACCTATAGATGTGGAGCAGTTAGAAGAAGATACCACGTTCTTCGATGTTAACGGTGATGATTTAGAAAACGAAGATGACGCACGTCAAGGTGTATTCACTGATGCAGATTACTCATCTATTGTTAACTATCTGCTTGCCAACGCCAATGCAGTCACTGGTCAAAAGCTTGCACCGTATAGAACCTATATCACCGATACCCAAGATATTTCTTTAGTTCCGGGTTTAGACGAAGTTACTGAAAAGTTCGAAGATTATACGCGTTCTGTAGAAGCGATAGGCCGAGATAGTCTGAATGGCAACTTCATTGTAGGTGATTCATCTGGGTTGGTGGTATTAGACCCTTATGAGAATGAAAATGGTAATACCATCAATTATACCTACCCTGAATCAGCGCAGCAGGGTTTTGTTCAGACCTCAGGTGCGACTAAAGCGTTGCCAGCAGTAGACACGACAGCAGGCGGTTTCTCTTCGGCCCGGGCAATCAACTCGAACCTGCAAGTTGCAGGCTTCAGTACAGTAAGTTTCCAAGACAGTGTCGATGAGGCAATTGAATCCTGTGCCGACGCAGAGCTTCGTGGTGACCAGTCTGAAGGACGTTGTCTTTTTACCGTTTACAATGGTGATTTTTCGGTACCGCGCATCTCAAGCTACTACTTGAATACATCCACAAACTATTTGCCCGGCTTCGTTTTATTGTCTGAGGTTAATGCCACGATTTGGCAAATTGACGTTAATGGTGATGTGATCAGCACAGATACGTATCCGCTGTTATTTGAGCCAGATGAAGATGACTCAGCACACTATTTTACTTATGCTTATGACATCAATAATCAGGGTATTGCCGTTGGTGAGGGGCTAACAGGTGATCGTATTACGATTACTCGCCCTAACCAGTCTGGATTAACAGAAAGCGAGCGTGTTGCCACTGTATTTAGAGACGGCGAAACTATTGAACTCCTTCCTCGAGAGGAGAATATTATCAGCCAAGCCATTGCTATTAATGATGAGAACTGGGTAACAGGTGCAGTGCTTCGTTCGCGAAGCGATATCGCACGTTCACGCCTTTTTGTTTACAACCTAGATACCCAAGAACAGAAATATCCAGATGGATTCTTCGTCAGTGCAGGTGTGACTGCAAACGCTATCAACAATAACAATATTGTGGTGGGCAAGGCGGATGTTGAAGCGACAACCGACACCCTACGTGAAACTGCAGCGTTTATGTACAATATCGATACAGAAGAGTTCTTAGATCTCAATGATCTAGTGTCTTGTGACAATACTTATGAATTGATTGAAGCAGTTGATATCAATGACGATAACGAAATTATCGCCAATGCGCGTATTAAAACAAACAGTAAATACATAACTGGCGTTGACATTATTAACTCAAGCGGAGAGACACAATTAGTTGACTCTATTGTAGCGGTTAAGCTTACGCCATTGGCTAATGGCTCTGTCGATGATTGTGAAGTACCTGAAGACGAACAACCATTTGAGCGCAGCGGTGCATCAACGGGTTGGCTCGCATTTTTCGGTTTATTTGCTGCGGCGTTTGTACGTAGACGTTTTAGGAAACAATAGAACTCTATGGTCGATTTTTAGACCGCTTTAGAAAGCCACATTCGTGTGGCTTTTTTTATGCCAAAAAAATAAAAAAATAGACATATTTATGCATAAAAAATGTAACATAAATTTCATCGAAACTTCATTTATTTAAAGCTTGTCAAGCGTTTTAATTTTATATTTTTCTTGAACCATTTTGTTAATTGCACTATCACAGTAATGTACGCAATTAATTTTCCGGCACTATCAACCGATATGATGTAGAGCGCTCGTGAAAATGATTTGTTGTACATTCAACAAACAAAAGAGGCTAATCAATGAAAAGACAAAAAAGAGATAAAATGACTCGCGCCCATTCTAAAGGCTATCAAGCTGGTATCAGCGGTCGTTCAAAGGAAAATTGTCCATTTCAGCAAAACGATGCACGTTCACAGTGGTTAGGTGGATGGCGTGAGGCAGTAGAAGATAGACACTTAGGTTTAAGTGTTAAATAACACTTCTCTTTTATGAACTGATTATGCAAAAAGGAAAGCCCCTGAAAAGGGGCTTTTTTAGTTCTATCGCTTGTTATTCAATGTCGATTAAAAAGCGATTAAAAATTCGATGTATCTTGGAACAAGCCTACTTTCAAATCTTTCGCAACATAGATTTCGCGACCGTCGACTTCAACCGAGCCATCAGCCATACCCATAAAGAGTTTACGCTTAATCACACGCTTCATCGTGATCTTATAAGTGACCTTTTTAGCTGTGGGGAGTATTTGGCCGGTAAACTTAACTTCACCAACACCAAGCGCACGACCTTTTCCAGGGCCGCCACTCCAACCAAGGAAGAAACCCACAAGCTGCCACATTGCATCTAGGCCAAGACAGCCAGGCATAACAGGGTCGCCTGGAAAGTGGCAGTCAAAAAACCATAAATCTGGCGTGATATCTAATTCAGCAATAATTTCGCCTTTTCCATGTTCGCCGCCATCTTCAGTAATTGAAACTACGCGGTCCATCATCAGCATATTAGGGGCTGGTAGTTGACTGTTGCCCGGACCAAACATTTCACCGCGACTACATGCCAATAAATCTTCTTTGTTAAAACTACTTTTCTTCTCTGACATTCCCAACTCATTGTTGTTATTAAAGTGACGGTGTTAATTTAGCGAACACTTGTACGCCAAACAACTCTGAACAGTCATTTTTCTGAAGAAAAACGCGTGCTAAGATACTCAAAGTTAATTTAACCGTACGGATATCGCCCTACAAGTTCAATTTATAAACAGCGATTAAACTACACTTCACAATATCGTATCTATGTGTGAAAACTATGACAGATCAAACAACAAAAAAAACCAGTAAAAAAAGCCCTGTAGATAGAGCAAAAGCAAACGCTGATAAACAAAGACGCTTTAGAGAGAGACAAAAAGACGCAGGGAAAAAGTTAGTGAGAGGTTATGTTAGTCCAGAAGCAAAAGTATGCTATGACGAAATCCGAGATAAAACAGGTTGGACCGACAGCGAAGCTATGTCTAATGCTATGCGACTTATGTATGCTGCCTACAAGTGTGGCCAAATTAAGCTTTTAAATGAATGGCTTAGAAAAAATAACCGTTAAGTTGTTTTATTGACTTTATTGTTTAACCACGCGCGGCTTGGACTATTTTGCATGGTATGACGCCTAACTATGCGCTGCGCTTCTTCAATGACATCATCGCGCTCTCGAAAGTCCCACAACCTTTTTGCAGTCATGCGGTTATTTTGAGAGATATCTATAATTGGTGCGATATAATCACGGTCAATATTAAAGTCCAACATCTGCGCTTCTAATGGCGGTAGTAAATAGGGAGCATGAACCGCTTCATTAGGTAGACTCGCCAACTCAGGTACCCACTTCTTTATAAAGACACCCTCGGGGTCTAGCTTTTGTGACTGTGTCGCTGGGTTGTAAAGGCGCACAGTGTGAATACCAGTAACACTCGCCTGCATTTGTATTTGTGGGTAATGGATACCGGGCTCAAAATCTAAAAATTGAGAAGCTAGATAGTGAGCCGCTTTTAACCAATGCACATTTAAGTGGTGGCACAAAAAACTGGTTACCATTGCTCGCATCCGAAAGTTAATATAACCAGTATGTTTTAGTGCTCGCATGCATGCGTCTACCAATGGGTATCCAGTACGGCCAGTCGACCAGCGATAAAAGCGTCGTTCAGCTTCAGGTCCATCTATGAAAGGAAATTTTTCGTATGCGCTATTCATAGGTCGCCACTCGATACTGGCTTCGCTTTCAAATTTTTGAATAAAGTGACAGTGCCAGTGCAGTCTCGATGTTAAGGCAGATAGGGCGCGACTCCACTGTTTGCGCTGTGAAGTTGGTAAAGCTTTCTTAGCTTGCTTTTCTAGTTGAACGCTTTGATATACCTGCTTTATCGAAATATTGCCCCATGCGAGATATGGGCTCAATCGCGAACATGCTCGACGTGCATATTCAGGCTTTGAAATATGCTGGTGATAGTACTGCCCACGATGGCTGAAAAAGTTTTTTAACACTTGCCAAGCACGTTTTTCACCGCCAGGTTGCATTGAAGCAATATCGGATGCGACTTCATTTTTGGTGTACTCAGACTTGTATACGTTACATTCACCTCTGTCAGAATAGTCTTTAGGTCGGTCGGATGGAAAGTATTTTAATTCAGCTATTTCCTCAATAGATTTAGACGCTTTTTTAAGACTAGCATGCTCACGCCAATTAACCCATTTTGCAGCTTCTATATCAAAATCATAAGTGGCAGCTGCAAAATGACGCTCCCAGTTTTGCTGCCAATGCGCTCGATGGGGCAACCCACGCAATACTGCACCATACTGATATTCAGTAAATGAAATAGCTTTATTTTTCAGATATTTGTAAACAACAACATCACGGTTATGCGTAACCGAAAGACCTGTCTCTTGGTAACTCCTAACCGCGCCAATGTTGTAATTTTGAGCAATGAGTTCAAGTGCTTCTATTACTTCACAGTTCAAGGTCAAAACAC
The DNA here is from genome assembly GCF_902705805.1 of Alteromonas alvinellae. Lineage (NCBI taxonomy): Bacteria > Pseudomonadati > Pseudomonadota > Gammaproteobacteria > Alteromonadales > Alteromonadaceae > Alteromonas > Alteromonas alvinellae. The sequence goes on from NZ_CACSIH010000062.1 coordinate 62,177, forward strand.
GTGCATAAGAGGGTAATTGGCTATTGATGTCATCAACACTTTGCTGCATAAATCGCCAATGACGAATATCCATATGCGGGTCTGCAATAACCGAAGGTTCCCAACAAAACAGTGGGAGCAATTTTTCACCCGCTTCTACAGCGCGATAAAAAGGTTCGTGATCACGTAAGCGAAGGTCTCGCTTTATCCAGATAACCGTGACTCTCTCTGTAGAGCTAGCCCCTTTACATTCATTTGACACCATACCGTTAAATAACTACAGCCATTTGTTGCGAAATTGGCCTGCCGGGTCGTAGATTTCAGTCTGCTTTTGTAGGTTGAATTGCCTGTGTCCACGAGGGTCACTCCCCACACCAGCAAGGTAAAGCCAGTTTCCCCAGTTGCTACCCACATCGTAGTCAACTAACTGGTGTTCAAACCATGCTGCACCGTATCGCCAGTCTTGTCGAAGCTCGTGCACAAAGCAACTGGCAACAAGTTGTCTGCCGCGGTTCGACATATATCCCGTCTCTGCAAGTTGTCGCATACACGCATCTACAATTGGGTATCCGGTTTTACCCTCGCACCAATGCCTAAAGGTCTCAGGGCAATGTGAAGTGGAAGGCGTTTTACCTTGAATGCCGCTAAAGCGAAACCACTTAGCGCCGTATTTACACTGTAGCCAGTAGAAAAACTCACGCCACAGCAGTTCGAAGTAAATCCAGTAAGGACCCGCGGGGGCATTTGAACGAGAACCTACGGTTTTGAACCCAGTGACCACGTCGAAACCGTAGGTTTCCGGCGAATCATCCCTTCTCCTCATCTTCAATAAAGTATGTACCGTTGGGTAACACATGCTTATAGGGCAACAACGAGATATGAGATAAGGTCTCGTCGTCGATTTCCTCCCCTTGCTGCCGAAGCTGCTCCACAATGTCGCTTATCTTGATGGTGTTCCAGTACAGAATGGCATTGGACACAAAGCTGAGACTACTGGCCTTGTTCATGATTTCTTCATAGTCGCCTGTGGTGAATTCACCCTGATCCGCAAAGAATATCCAGCGCGGCAGTTTATGTCGGTATTCCCCTTTATTCAGTTGCCGTTGGACGGTTTGACGGAGTTCTTTGTCAGTCAGGTACCGCAGAATGTATTCGGTCTTGATAATCCGCCCCAAGTTCGTAAAGGCTTTGGTGAGGCGATCCGAAGGTGAACTATTGGTTAATCGTTGGACGATGACGTGTGCTGGCGCAGTTTTCTGCTTCAGTGAAATCGCCACTCGCATCATATATTCCCACTGTTCCTCAATGATGGCCAGATCGGCTGTTTTGGTGAGTAAATGGTTGAGGTCGCCGTAATCGACGGTTTTGTCAATACGGTAAAGCTGCTGATCTTTGAGATCCCGAATGCGTGGCATAAAGTAGAATCCGAGCAAATGACAGAGTGCGAAGACGATTTCGGTATAGCCATGTGTATCGGTGGTGTGCTCCCGGATTTTCAGAATCGTGTTGTTCTCCAGCAGGCCGTCCAAAACATACAGCGCTTCACGCGGGCTACAGGAAATAATCTTGGTGCTGAACACTGAATATTGATCGGAAACGTGGGTGTAGATCCCGATGGCTTTTTCATAATAACCGTAGTAGCGGGGATAGTAAGAAGCCAACAGGCTGTCGGCGCGGATTTTAAAGCGTTGCGCATCCGATGAGGACAATGTACCGGTTCCGTGCACCGCACTCAACGGCAGCTCATGGTGTTGATACACAATTTCAGCACTGGCGTTGATCAGGGTTTCCTCTCGAATATAGTATTGCAGGATATGCCGGAGCATATCGACGGTCACACCTTTAACGCTATTGCTCATGGATACGACACCCAGGTTGGTGGCCTGCGAAATAATGGCGGCCATCAGGCTTTTGTAAAAGGCTTTGGGGCGCGATTGATGGTGCTGGATAGGGACAAAATGACGGCTGTAATGTGTCATTTGATCTACTTCCATCAGAAGCTGTTCGATACGTATGCTGGGCATATGTGCATCGATCACTTTTTGCAGTTGGTTGACTTTATCCGGGACCTCGAGCTTGTCATCACGTTTGAGTTTCAATCGGCCGTTTTGAATTTCCGCGAAGTTGTCCAGGCCGAACAGCTTTTTCGCTTCAGAGACTGATTCGTGGAACTGCGTTGAAATGGCGGCTCGAACTTCGTGCGGTGGAGGCTGTTGAAGTTCGGTATAGACAGCCTGTCTGGTTTCATCCCAACTGGGTTCATTTAAGGTGAGATCCCAGAACGAAACATGCTGCTTACTCTGCGGCAAGTACAAATCGCCGGAACGCAAGGCGTCTTTCATAGCGAGAGCCAATCCCATTTCCCAAACGTTGCGATTGATGTTATCGGCTTGATCTTTAAGGCTGCGGCGTAGTTCGCGGGGAATGAATGCTGTCGGTGTGTTCTCGGGTAGCTTTTTCAGGTCGCCATCATCCAATTTCCGGACGAACTCAATAGCTTTTATCAGCGGCCCGGAACCTTTAGCCACTTCAAATGGTAACCGGATAAAGTCGGCAAAATATTTTCGCAAACTGGGATAACGGGCCAGCAACAAATCGCAGTAGCCGCGTTCCTCCAGGCGTTTAAAAATGTGCAGGTCGTCAATGGATGCCAGCAGATGTTTCTCGTCAATGCGTTGCCACAAGTCCTTCTTGTACAATGGCTGTTCATCCGGCCATTCCAGCAAAACATGCGTGGTTTCAAGCACAGCATCGATGGCTTTCTTTTGGCGCTTGCGAAACTCCTTGTGTTTTTTGTCGTGGCTGTTTTTGGTTTGCCGGCATAGCTCTGTCATGTACTGATCATGCATTTTGACCAGATGATCCAACAGGATCTTGCGGGATTCCAACAGGAAGCAAACCATCAATGCATAGCGCTTATGGTCCTTGAAGCGCTTCATGTCCTTAGCGCTGTAACGCTTGGTCAGTCGGTACAGGTAGTTAAGAAAAGCGGTATCAATGACCTTTTCTTCGAACTCATTAATGCCGGTGGACACCAGATTGTCATAGCGTTCCAAATAGCGTTTCAGTGATGATATTTTCGCACCCGGCGGGTACTCTTTGAGTTGGTTGAAGTAGGTTCGTTGATTGCCGTCGGTGGCTTGCAACAAATCGTCAATGGCATCGCGTAATTCCGGCGACATCTGATCAAACACTTGCTCAAAAAGCTGAGCGTGTACCTGGTTACATATGCGGATGATCTGTCTTTCGATCGTCGTGGGGCCAGGTAAAACAATACGTTTCAACAGAAGGTGGCGTTCTGCCCGGTGAAAAAGTTCATCCGGAAGCAGTCCCTGTTGGGCATGTTCTTCAATCCAGCGGTCCAGATCTGCTTCCACTTTGTCGTCAAACCGATGAAAGCCCAGGTACTTGAGGATATTGTTCCGGTGTTCCAACACCGTGGCTTCTCTTTCGGGCACTTCCACCGTTAGCGTAGGAGGAAGATCGAGTTGACTACTCAGATAGCTGATCACTCGTGGCGAAAGATCATGAAGCTGGTTTAGAAACCGGCCATAGAGGCGCATGGCACACAGTTGGATGGCAAATCCCAGGCGATATTGCTTGCGATACTTGTTGACGACCTCGCAATCACGACGGCTTAGCGTCCAATCGCGAACCATTTCCTCATCGGAGAATCGTTGCGGCAATATTAACGGTTGGTACCGCTGCTGATTGGTTAAGAACTGCTCTTTGGCTGTCATAGGACCTCACTTGGCTCCGGTCACGCCAACTACGCTATAGCGCTGTTTTTATTGATGGATGCGGTATTTAAAGGTGCATCACCGCCTTTAAAGGCAATCGCTCTTGCCCAAGGGTTATTCGGTTTAAAAATGTGTAGAGATTATAACATATATGTGCTAAGATCTACGCATGTCCTGGATACTGCTGATACTTTCACTCCCCACTGAAAACGCCACCGTGCGCATGCGGGCATGGCGCGCCATCAAAGCCCTGGGGGCCGTTTCGCTGCGTGATGGCGTCTATCTACTGCCAGCCATCTCTGATCATGCCGAAAAGCTAGAGGCAATTGCCCAGGATGTCCGTGATAATGGCGGGACCGCCCATGTACTGCACGCTAATGATCCTGAAACCGAAGCGTTCCCCGCGCTATTCGATCGCTCGGAAGACTATGAGTCGCTGGACTCGGCGATGGCGGACCTGCGGGCAAAGCTCTTGCCGGAAACCGCCATGGAGGTCATGAAGGAAACACGCAAACTGCGCAAAAGCTTCACGCGACTGTCAGCCATCGATTTTTTCCCCGGTGCCGCGCGGGATCGAATCGATACGGCTCTGAAACAGCTGGAAAGCGATGCCAACCGGGTCTTGTCTCCCGATGAGCCGCAGCCCGAACCTCGCACAATCCGCCGTCTTGATCGAGCCGATTATCAAGGCAGGCTCTGGGCGACGCGGCGTCGGCCGTGGGTGGACCGTTTGGCCAGTGCCTGGCTGATTGGCCGCTTCATCGATCCATCCGCACGCTTTTTATGGCTGGCCTCGCCGGACGACTGCCCGGATGAGGCGCTGGGGTTCGATTTCGATGGGGCGACCTTTACTCACGTGGAAGAAAAAGTCACTTTCGAAACGCTGCTGGCGAGCTTCGACCTGGATTCACCCGCGCTACTCCGGCTTGGAAAACTCGTGCACTACCTCGATGTGGGGGGACATCAGCCGCCGGAGGCCGCCGGGGTCGAGTGTGTATTGATAGGGCTGCGCGAAACCCATAGCGATGATGATCAATTATTACAAGCTGCCAATCAGGTTTTCGACAGCCTGTTGGTCACTTACGTTAAGGAACAATAACCATGCACGAACCGTCAACTTCATCTGCACCGCCAAGCAGCGGGTCCAATCAAATCACCAGGGATGCGACCGCTGGTAACCTCAATGCTTTCGGCCATTACATCACCTTCGGGGAGGCCGTGCGTGTCTGGTTGCGGGTCGCCATCCTGAGCTTTGGCGGTCCCGCCGGCCAGATCGCGGTGATGCACCGTATTCTGGTGGATGAAAAGCAATGGGTCAGTGAGAGCCGCTTCCTGCACGCGCTGAATTACTGCATGGTGCTGCCCGGACCTGAAGCCCAGCAACTGGCCACCTATATCGGCTGGCTGCTGCATGGCATCAAGGGTGGACTGGTTGCGGGCGCCCTGTTCGTGCTGCCGGGCTTTCTCAGCATTCTGGTGCTCAGTCTGCTCTACGCTGGATATCAGGAAGCGTCACTGGTGCAGGCCCTGTTTTTCGGTATCAAGGCGGCCGTGCTGGCGATCGTGATCCAGGCGGTGATCCGCATCGGCAAGCGCGTCCTCAAGAACGCCTACATGTACGCATTGGCGGTCGCCGCTTTCGTGGCGATCTTCTTCTTTGCCGTGCCTTTCCCGATCGTAATCGTTACCGCCGGATTGATCGGTCTGCTGGGTCGGCATGTCGATCCGGAACGCTTTGTGGTCATCAAGGGGCACGATACCCCCGAGGACGCCGGGCGTGCGATTGATGCCATGATGGAGGGCGGCGCGGCAAGCCATACCCGGGCGTCACGGGGGCGGGCACTCAAGGTGCTCGCCGTCTGGCTGCCGCTGTGGTTTGCGCCACTTGTCGCCCTGCTTGTGACCTTGGGCTATGAGGATGTGTTCACCCAGATTGGGCTTTTCTTCAGCAAACTGGCGGTTGTCACCTTCGGTGGCGCCTATTCGGTGCTGGCCTACATGGCCCAGGAGGCGGTACAAAACTATGGATGGCTGGCACCGGGGGAAATGCTGGATGGTCTGGGTATGGCGGAAACTACACCCGGCCCGCTGATCCAAGTGGTGCAATTCGTGGGCTTTATGGGGGCCTTCCGGGCTCCGGGAACGCTCGACCCCTTCACAGCAGGCATCTTGGCATCGGTTTTAGCCACCTGGGTCACCTTCGTTCCCTGCTTTTTGTGGATCTTCCTGGGCGCGCCGTATGTGGAAACACTGCGCGGCAACCAGGCGGTGAGCGCGGCGCTGTCGGCGGTCACGGCGGCCGTGGTGGGCGTGATGCTGAATCTCGCCATCTGGTTCGCGGTGCACGTCGCCTTTAACGAGGTTGAAACTGTACGGGCCTATGGTATGCTACTGCTGATACCCGCCTGGGGCAGCATCCACATTGTCAGCGTCGCGCTGGCCGCGGGCGCCTTTATCGCTATGTTGCGCTTTAAGGTGGGCATGTTGCCGATGATTTTAGTCAGCGCACTGCTGGGTATTGTGTACCATCTGTTATTTGCAGGCGCCCCGGCGGCGTAACCCCCCAATACAGCCAAAAATGTTTCACAGCAACAAAAAAAGAGGAATAGCCATGACAATGTCTCCGCTTCGAGCATTCATTCTAATGTGCGCTTTATTCATTCAAGCATCCATAACAATGGCCGACGATTCCGGCCGCCTCGATGATAAGGCCATTGGCCAGGCGGCTGGCACCCAGGCAACGGCCAAACCTGATGGCGTGGTGCGTATCGGCTGGAAGCGCGACGACGTGCCCGTCACCGTTGACGGTATGAAGTTCCCGCCGCCGGCGGGCCTCGGGAGTTGGGCCGCGTTCAAGGCCTTGCCGGAGGGTGGTGTTATGGTGATGGGGGATACGGTGGTGTTTGAGGATGAAATCACCCCGGCCATGGACGCCGCCTTTGCCCACGGCCTGGACATCACCGCGCTGCACAACCATTTCGTGTTCGACCGTCCGCCGGTTTACTTTATGCACATCGGCGGCCATGGACGAAACGCCGAGTCACTCGCCGAAGGCGTTAAGGCCATGTGGGATGCCATTAAACAAGTGCGTAAAAAGCATCCCGTACCGCAAGAACGATTTCCGGGTGATGTGCCCGATATCACCGGCAAATACAACACCAAGACGTTGGAAAAGATTCTGGATGCCGAGGGCAGCCTTAACGGGCAGGTGCTGAAATTCACGTTCGGGCGCAGCGCCAGAATGCACGGTGTGGAATTTGGCGCATCCATGGGCCTGTCCACCTGGGCCGCCTTCTCCGGGAATGAGAAGCAGGCGGTCGTCGATGGGGATTTTGCCATGACCGCGGACGAGATCCAGCCGGTGATGCGGGCGCTGCGTCAGGCGGGCATCCACATCGTGGCGCTGCACAACCATATGACCGGTGAAACGCCTTCCTACTATTTCCTGCATTATTGGGGCAAGGGCCAGCCCGAGGATCTGGCGAAAGCGATACGGGCAGCGCTGGAGACGCAAAGATGAATTGAGAGTGGGATTCGTGATTTGTCGGGTTATACGGGGTCGATCAGCGTGACCAACTTTTCCATCAATATCAGCGAGGCATTATTCGAAAGTTGCTGGCCTTCTTCGATGTACTCCCAGACCGTTGCATCGCTTTTCCAGCCGCCTTGTTTCTTGATCAGCTCGAAGTCTACCCGTTCTCGAGCCGCCGAAGTGGAAAGGCCGCGGCGAAAACTGTGACTGCTCAACTCGGGCACGAAGTCGAACTGACAGGCCTTGCCCAGGGTTTTGAGCAAGTCATTAATTGCCCCTGGGTTCAGAGGCCTGGGCGTCACCTGATCCCAGCGGTTAGCCGGCCTAAAGAGCGGGCCGCTATCAATCTCAGCGCTATCCATCCAGGCCTTGATTGCTGTAGCCGGACAACAACCTGGCGTACCGAAAGGTAAGGCGCGGGCCAGCCCTGCCGCCTGTTGATCCGTTTTGGAGCGCGGCAACCGGATGATCAGGCCTTCCGGCTCCCAATTCAGATCACTGATTTGAATGGCCACCAGTTCGCTGCGACGAAAAGCGCCGAAAAAGCCGGTCAACACCAGGGCGATATCCCTATGCTTCTTTTTGCTATCCGGCAAACACCGCAGGTAATCCACCATTTGTGCGATGTGTTCCAGGCGTAGGGCCTTGGCCTTGCGTTTGGGTTGGCCATGAGTGCGACGAATGCCTTCCATGGTTTTCCGCACCAGGGGATCGCGCACCGGATCAGTGACGCCTTGGTAATGGTGCCACTGGCTAATGGCGGTGAGGTGGAGATCTAACGTCCGGGCGTTGAGCGATTCGGCCCTGGCGAGCAGATAGCGCACCACCGTATCTCGGTCAGTCGGCAACCGGCCACCCCATTTCTCAAATTGGCGAATGGCGGATCGGTAGGCCTTGCGGGTGTTATCGGAGGTGGCCGCCTGGAGGTAGTGCCGCAGTGACTCGGATTCCCGATGAGCAATCTGGTTCGATTCCTCATTACGTAATGCTAAGTCGGTGGCCATTTTGGGTGGTTTGGTGTTCATGAATTGTATTCCTATCGGTGTGACCAGAAAGGCGGCTATGTACCGGCGTTACAAGCAGAAGATTTTCAGCTTAATACCATAACCAACGATAACATTTATTATCGAAGGTTAACAATTGAAACTCAAGAAACTTTGATAAGCATAAATATAATGTTATATTACGTGTTACATAATACGTTACTAAATAGTTTGAGAGGAAATCTCCCTATGGCACGCGCCGGAGTCACTTACCACGATGTCGCCAAAGCCGCCGAAGCCATCAAAACCCAAGGCCAGGAGCCTACGGTGGATCGAGTGCGGGAACATATGGGCACCGGCAGCAAAAGCACCATCGCGCCGCTGCTCAAGCGTTGGCGATCAGACAACGGAGAGGTAGCCGATATCGGTGGACTCCCGAATGACCTGGTGGAGGTAGTGAAATCACTCCACGAGCGGGTACAGCAGATGGCCGACCACCGTATTGAGGAGACCCGTCAGGAATTTGAGGCGTCAAATAAAGAACTCCGCAAAGAATTGGCCGATTCCAAAAACACCATCGCGCAACTTACTGCCCGACAACAGGATCTTGAGAGCCAGATTGAACGGCAGAACAAAGAAAAAAGCGCGTTAGACAAGTCTCTGGAAGATGTGCGTATCAGCGTGGTCAAAGCCGAGGCCCAACGAGACGAAGCCATTGTGCGAACCGCTGAATTAAAGGAAAGTATTGCGGAACTTAAGCAGGAAAATAAGGACATCCGCGATCATTTTGAACATTATCAGCAGCGCACTGCCGAAGACCGTCAGCAAGAACGCGAACAGTTCCGGATCGATACCCAGGGGTTGAAAGACCAGATGCAGGAACTGCAACACCGGTTCGACCAGGCTGAGTCAAGAGTGTCCGAGTTATTTGATGCCAATGCGCAGTTACAAAGCAATGCAGATAAACTTGAACAGACCAATGCGACGCTAAACAGGGATTTGAACGGAAAGGTAGATGAGACCCAGAACCTGAAGCGCGACCTTGAAGACGCCATGACGAAGAACCAGGAATACCAGCATAAAAATGAGCAATTGGCAGAAAAAATAGCAGCTCTCACTGCTCAGAAAGCAGATGTCGATAAGGAATTGGCCGTGTTATCCCAAGCTTTGAAGGCCACCAAAACCGAGGTGAAAACCATCCAGGATAAAGTGACGTATCTGACCGATGAGAACAAGGTAATTCTTCAGGAAAAGGCGATGATCCTAGGACAATTCAAACAACTCCAGGGTTCGCTATGAAAAAGGCTGTCACAGCATTGAATATTCAGTAATGTTCCAAAGATGACCAAGTTTTAAGGGCAAATGCCGGGTTAGCGGCTATCTGACGGAAACCTACGGTTTCGAGGGTGCCACAGGATTCAAAACCGTAGGTTTTCGTTCAAATGCCCCCGCTGGTCCAGTAAGTGGAGTCATTTTTTTCAACAGTCTCTTCAAAGTGATGTAATTGCCTCATCACTTCTCGTACAGAAAGAGAACCATTAGCTAACCAAGCAGATAACTTCGTACTATCTCTCCATGTGTCTAGTGCGTTACGTGTTTCCTTGTAGGTTGGGGCCGCATGCCAGGCAAATAAGTATTTGTTCAGTTGTGAGAGCGCCGCGGTTTCACCACCAATAAACGTCGAATCTGAAGGTTCAGGCAAATCGAGGTCGAGCGTTACTAAAAAAGACGCGTCTATCGCCGGTGTAAAAGAGGGAGGTAGTCGCTCTATAGTGGGGTGAACCGCTAATGGTTCGCAATGTTTTTCTACCTTTCTTCTAAAAGGGCTAAAAACATCGGGCATTTCTTCAATACTAAATGGGAGTGATTGTGCTTCAAACAATCCAAAGGTGGAAGTTTCGATAACGGTTAGTTTTTCGAAGAAGCGCTTAACTGTGTTTAACTCTGCAGTCTCATCATAGCCACAATATTGGCTCACTCCAAGATGTGTATATTCCCCAAATCTTAATAGTTCAACCAAACACTCAGCGGCACTGCCTTTTACAACCAGTAGTTCGTGTCCAAACTTTGCTAGTTTGCGTTTTAAGTCTATCAGTGTCTGTAGCAAAAAGGTGTGCCTGTGTTCGCCCATTGGAGAGATACCGAATGGATTTGGGGTAAAGTTTTTGTCATCCAAAATATAAACGAACGTGACTTGGCTGACCTCGTCGCATAATGCAGAAATAGCCGCATTATCGTGAAGCCTCAAGTCGTGCCTGAACCAGAATAGGCCTCGTTGACAAGTATTTTCAGATTTATAGTTAGACTGCTGATTTTTCATACTAATTTATGTGCTTTTTTAATGATTACACGGATCCTGAAACCGCTTAACTTCGTAAGATAACCAATACGAAATATATTTAGATTTGGCGCAACGCCTGAGGAAAAAAAGTGACAGTTCCTGTTAGCATCATGTGGTTCAGACAAGACCTTCGCGTAAAAGACAATCCGGCATTAAATGCTGCGTGTGATATGGGTAATATCGTACCCATTTATATTTATGATGATACAACCCCTGACGGAAGAGTACCTGGAGGAGCCAGCAAATGGTGGCTTCATCATTCTCTCGCTTCTCTTAACCAACGTCTAAACGGTCACATGCAAATTTTTAAAGGTGATCCACAAGTTCTGCTTCCAAAGTTAATGAAAGCATTCAATGCAAAAGGCGTCTTTTGGAATCGATGTTACGAGCCTTGGCAAATCAATCGTGACAAAGCGATTAAGCAATCTCTAATTGATAGCGATTACGAAGCACATAGCTGTAATGGAAGTCTTTTATGGGAGCCAATGAAAGTACTTAAAAAAGACGGCACACCGTACCGCGTATTTACGCCTTATTACAAGAAAGGCTGTTTGCAAGCTAAAGAGCCGCGATACCCTAAAGCGCCGCCAGCACGCATAACTTATGCAGACGTAGAAAATGAGGGTATTGAATTAGCATCGCTAGACTTGCTACCCACTATTAAGTGGGATGAAACCATCACTAAAGAGTGGACACCAGGCGAAGACGGCGCCGCTGACAATTTAGCTGACTTTATTGAAAATTCTGCACGACAATATAAAGACGGGCGTGACATTCCCTCATCACGAGGAACGTCACGCTTATCGCCGCATTTACATTTTGGCGAGGTTTCGCCAAACCAAGTGTGGTACGCAATAAAAGATAAATTCGGAAATAGCGAAGACAAAAGCATTGAAACCTATTTGAGCGAGTTAGGGTGGCGTGAGTTTAGCTATTACTTGCTATTTCATTTTCCAACGCTGCCAAATAGAAACTTCAACGATAAGTTCGATAAGTTTCCTTGGCGCACAGATGCAAAGGCACTTAAAGCGTGGCAAAAAGGAAAAACGGGTATTCCTATTGTTGACGCTGGCATGCGAGAACTATGGCAAACAGGCTACATGCATAATCGCGTGCGCATGATTGTGGGCTCGTTTTTGGTTAAAAATTTATTGCTTAGTTGGCATGAAGGCGAAAGATGGTTTTGGGACACATTATTAGATGCTGATCTTGCCAGTAACAGTGCCAGTTGGCAGTGGGTTGCGGGTTCTGGAGCAGACGCAGCGCCTTACTTCAGAATATTTAACCCAATACTACAAGGCGAAAAGTTTGATAAAAAAGGCAATTATGTACGTAAGTATTGTCCAGAATTAAATAAGCTTTCGGATAAGTACATACACAAGCCATGGGAAGCACCTAGTGCGGTACTTAAAGATGCAGGGATTGAACTTGGTAAGGAATACCCAAAGCCAATTGTTGATTTAAAAGCATCGCGTCAACGCGCGCTAGACGCATTCCAGCAAATAAAAGAGTAGGGTATGGCAGCACTTATTTTAGTTTTAGGCGATCAGCTTACAGAGACGTTGCCAGCAATTGCCAATGCAGTAAAAAGCAAAGACACAATTTTGATGGCCGAAGTTCGTGAAGAAGCCACCTACGTTAAGCACCATAAGAAGAAGATAGCGTTTTTGTTTAGCGCAATGCGTCATTTTGCCAAAGCGTTGCGAGACGACAATTTTAACGTTAACTATGTTCATTATAGCGACAAAAACAATCAGGGCGATTTGCTCGCTCAGGTTAAGCATGAACTTAGCGGAAATGATTTTGACGAAGTAAAAGTGACCATGCCAGGTGAGCACCGGTTGCTCAAAAGCATGGAGCAATGGGAAAGCGTACTTGGTAAACCCGTTACTATCTGTGAAGACAATCGTTTCTTATCCACACCACAAGAATTTTCAGACTGGGCGGAAGGTAAAAAACAGCTTCGCATGGAGTTTTTTTACCGTGAAATGCGTCGTAAACACAACGTGCTCATGGACGGGAGAAATCCCATTGGTGGCAAGTGGAATTACGATGCCCAAAATCGTGAATCTATGCCGGAAACGCACAAAGTCCCTAAGCACACCACATTCGACATTGACGACATTACTTCGAATGTGATTGAACTAGTAAAAGACGAATTCAGCGACCATTTTGGTGATATCGATAACTTTCACTTTGCGGTAACGCGAGAAGATGCGCTCAACGTTTTAAATACCTTCATAGAAGAAAGACTACCAAATTTCGGTCAGTATCAAGACGCTATGGTCGAGGGGAAACCTTGGCTTTATCATTCCCATATCGCGTTTTATCTGAACTGCGGTTTGTTGACGCCTAAAGAAGCCATTCAAGCCGCCGAACAAGCGTACCATGCAGGGCAAGTTCCACTGAATTCTGCTGAAGGATTCATTCGCCAGATTCTGGGCTGGAGGGAGTATGTCAGAGGCTTCTACTGGCACTTTATGCCAAATCTAAAAACCGATAATTACTTTAATAACAGCCGCGCATTGCCATCATTCTTTTGGGACGCCCAGACGAATATGAACTGTATGCGCCAATGCATAAAAGAAACCCAACAAAACGCCTATGCGCACCACATACAGCGGTTGATGGTTTTAGGCAACTTCAGCTTGTTAACTGAATTAAGTCCCGAAGAGGTACAAGCGTGGTATTTACTTGTTTATGCCGATGCTTATGAATGGGTTGAATTGCCCAATGTGGCGGGCATGATATTGTACAGCGACGGTGGAAACTTAGCTAGCAAGCCCTATGTCGCTAGTGGTAGCTATATCAATAAAATGAGTAACTACTGCAAGAACTGTGGGTATCAGGTTTCGAAAAAAACCGGTCCAAAGGCGTGCCCGTTCAACTATTTGTATTGGCATTTTATTGATAAGCATAAAGAAAAATTAAGTAATAACCACCGCATGGCCATGATTTATAAGACCTACGGGCGAATGAAAGAAGAAAACATAGAGGCCATGAAACAGGACGCGAGCATATTTTTATCAAAACTTACGAAAAATGAAGAAGTCTGATTTACCCACAAAAATGTGCCCCGTCTGTGAAAGGCCGTTTACATGGCGCAAGAAATGGGAGAAAAACTGGGAAAATGTACGATATTGCTCAAAACGTTGCTCAGGAAATAGAAAACCACTAAAAGCAAATGAAAGATAGTGGTATTCGTTTTTATCAAAGGTAACGCTTCTTTATGACGTGGCCAGGTTAATCATTTGTTTCTTACAATACGTATAACGCATAGTGAACATACAAGGAGAGTGTTGTGGAAGCACCGATTACCGTAGATAGACTGCGTTTCCTTTTATACAGTGTAAAAGAAAAACTTTGGGTAAAACCTCTTGGCTTTTGTTTGCTCTCAATCTTTGCTGTATTCGTCGCTAAAGTAGCAGACGGGACTTCATTGGCTGAGCATATTCCTGAAATAAAACCCGAATCAGTTGAAACACTGCTCTCAATAATGGCATCTAGCATGATGGTGATCGCCACGTTTTCTGCAGGTACCATGGTCAATGCTTATGCTTCGGCCAGTCAGTCGTCAACGCCGCGTTCTCTAAGCCTTATAATATCCGATGATGTATCACAAAATGCACTGTCAGTTTTCATAGGCGCATTTATCTATAGTGCTGTAGCGCTTACTGCAATGACTCAAGCTTTTTTCGATGAAGCCGGGCTTTTCATTTTATTTTGTCTAACCTGTCTGGCTTTTTCGATAGTTATTTTAACTTTTATCCGGTGGGTAGACAGCGTTGCACGATTAGGGCGCGTGGGGTCAACGTTATTAAAAGTGGAGCACGCCACAACACGTGCGATTAAAAACAGAATAGATATGCCGTGCTTAGGCGCAGTACCACAAGAGCAAATAAAAGAGCAGGGGACGCATGCCATTTATACTAAAAAAGTGGGCTATATTCAGCTTATAGACATTGCCAAACTGCAACACTGGGCTGATAAAAACGACGGCTTTATTAATGTCGCCATGTTACCCGGTGAGTTTGTCTCACCAGAGCGTGCCATAGCGTATTCGAATAAAAAGGTATTATCAGATGAAATTGTTGACGCATTTACTATAGGTGAAGCCAGGTCCTTTGAGGCTGATCCTCGCTTTGGCTTTATCGTACTAGCCGAAATTGCATCTCGTGCATTATCGCCATCGGTTAATGACCATGGTACTGCAATAAATACCATTAGCTGCATTACACGCCTTATGTTGTTGTGGCATAAGCCCAAATCCGAAACTGAAAACTCACAAAACGATAGCGCTCAGCATGAGGAGTTTAAATATGACCGCATTTCATTGCCTGCGTTAAATGTGAATGATCTATTTGACGATGCTTACACCAGCATTGCCCGTGATGGTGCTGCAAATATTGAGGTTGCTATCCGAATACAAAAGTCACTAAAAACAATTAAAGCGTGCTTTAAAATAGAAAGAGACTTTGTTGAGGCGGCGTCTAAGTTAGCGAAGCAAAGTTACGAACGTGCAAAGTTGGCATTAGATTACGAAGACGATATTAAGCGAATTGAGCGCGTTTATAATGATAACTAAACGTGTAAGTTATTACTGCCAAAGTCACTACTAAAAATGCTGAAAGTAAACAGCTAGCCAGTCTATATAATCTCTGCATTCCACAAACAATGTAGTCTACGTAAGTGATCGATCGAGTTACTTTTTGTAGTTAATCAGATTAAATCTGATTAACTACAACTCAAAAAAACACTGCAACATTTTAAATAGCTAAAAATCCACATTTAATAAATTAAAGCCAAGTATAAAAATACAAAGACTGATTCTTTCTGTTTGTTAGTTATCCCCATAATTAATCAAAAAACTAACGTGACGCTACGTGAATAAAAATACATTTTGCGAGGTGTAGTGCTACAGATTTCACGTAGCGCACGATTTATAAATTCCATGTCTAAATCCAAAGTTCATTGCGAATTTCTATAAAAGCTACTGTCACAATTGAAGCAAGTGCGGTAAGGCCGAAGCACAAAAACAGCAGCCACGCATAAAAGTCTGTGAGTAATCACAGCCAACAAACCAACCAAATAGAGCGACATTAACGCCCTAATCGTCCATATAATTAATTGCGCATAATGTATATTATGTTAAATAGAGTATCAAAATTGATGGTGAATGAGCCAGATGGTGCTTTGCAAATAGCTCTAAGCTATCCTTCCCGTAACAATTAGTTTTTCGTAAGGTTTAATTACAATTAACACAGATAAATAATAGATTTAATAATGTTCCTAAAAATATGTATCAGGCGTAATCCTTCAATATTTATATTATTTAATGTGCGGATAGAAACATTAATTTATAAGCTCAAGTAGCCAAATACATAACGCTGATGTAATAAATAAAGGAAGCTAATTATTCCTAGGATAAAACGACTCCCGAATTCAGATAATAAGTGCACCACTCATGGTTAATGGGTGACAGACGATCAACTGCCTGTTGGTGATATTCTAACGTCGCCAAACAATTAGAGTATTACCATGAGTTACAAGCAGTTGATCGAGGGACAACGATATCAGATTGAGGCCTACTTACGCGAGGGTTTCAGTTATCGGGAGATTGGAAAACGTCTGAGAGTGAGTCATAGCACTATTAGTCGGGAAGTAAATCGCAATCGAATACGTGATAGCCATTATTTACCGGAAGTCGCTCAGGCGAAGGCAATAAAACGACGTTGTCAGGCAGCAAAATACAGAGTGTCTGACCTGACGATGACTTTTGTTGAGTTCGGTCTCAACGAGAAATGGAGTCCGGAACAAATCGCTGGCGTGGGTAAAATCATTGGATATGACGTCAGTCACGAATGGATTTATGGTTATGTCCAGCGGGACAAGTTACGCGGCGGCAAGCTGTATAAACGACTGCGCCAGAGTCACCGAAGATACCGTAAAGGTAACCGCGCGAAGCGTGTGATTATCCCGAATCGCGTTGGCATAGAACATCGTCCCGCTATCGTGAATAAGAAGAAGCGGTTCGGTGACTGGGAAGCTGACACGGTTTTGGGCAAGCAAGGAACGGGCGCGATTGTTAGCTTGGTAGAGCGTAAAAGTAAGCTGTATCTGATACGCAAAGTGCCAGCGAAAAGCGCAGCCGATGTGGCCCGAGCCATGGTTGGCATGTTGTGGAAATATCGCAGGCATGTTCGAACTATCACGGCGGACAACGGCAGCGAATTCTGTGACCACGAGCTGGTCGCAGAGAAACTTAAAACGGATATTTACTTCGCAAACCCATATTCATCCTGGGAGCGAGGACTGAATGAAAACTTCAACGGTTTGCTTCGCCAATACATACGTAAAGGCACCGATTTGCGGACAGTAACGGACAAGCAAATTGCTGAGATTGAACGGGCATTAAATGCCAGACCGAGAAAGTGTCTCGGCTTCAGGCAACCTGTCGCGGTATTCAATGAATTACGCTGGGCTGCCTAATTTAGCGAGTGGTGCACTTCGGAGTTGAATTCGCGCTGCTGTAAGGTTTATTTTTTTAACAGTAAGCGCTAATGTGATAATAAGGACTATTTATTAATTGCTCTTTATTTTAAATATCATCAATTATTTATACTTCTTATTAAATTAAAATTTGAGCATGTAGACCGCAGGGCAAGATCATGAACATAAATCGTTC
>NZ_CACSIH010000063.1:0-43532 GCF_902705805.1 Alteromonas alvinellae
GTACAGCAAAGATCAACAGACCCTAGTAACCCAAGTGATTTTTGTATGTTTATTGTCTATTCTTTGTTGCCAGTTTACTGGTGTAAACCCTAGCGGCATGGCTAGATGTTTTATTTTTTCAATGCCCTTACCTACATTCTCTCGTTTAACGATAGTTCCTGTTACTGCATTGGTTAAAGGAAGTGAAAAATACTTATCACTCGAAGTGGTGATGCTGTTATACCAGCCTCTGTTATCAGGGTATACAAAATCAACATTACCTTTAACTAACTCGAGTTGAAGTCGTCTTATGGGCAAACTCAAATAAATAAATTCGTGCCCGGAAGCTTCAGAAAAAGCCTCTAATATCGACCAGGCTACTCCTTTATCTACAGGCGAAGAAAAATCGTAGTGAGGAAAGTAGGCTAAACCTTGTGCGCCAACTATATATTTATCTGCGTAGGTATTAAAACTAAATGCGCAAATAATAAAAAGCGCAATCCATCGCATCATTTTATACTCCGAAAATGACAACAATTATCTACAGGTATAGCTGAGTTATTCGAATGTAGCTTCACGAAAAGGAAGTTATTAATCAAACAATCACTATTAAGCACACCATAATCTATTACTTTGCCGCTGTAAAAAATTCAGTGAAAATCTCTAGAGCTTAATGTCAGCTTTTCGAGCCAAGGTGTACGGTCGATAAGCTTACCCGCAATAATGTGAATAACTCCCTCTTTGGAACATTCAATAATGCCATTAACTTGAAGAAGCTTAGCTTTCAAAAAAGTTTGTTGCTGTGCTCGCGCTGTAGCTTGCCATACCACAACATTCATATTGCCTATATCATCTTCTAAGGTCAGAAAGGTGACGCCTGCTGCTGTGCCTGGGGCCTGTCGCCCCGTGACAGCTCCAAGTACTTTAACAACAGATTTATTCTTTTTGTCTCTTAGCGAATCAGACCAGCTTATGTCGTTAAGCTCGTGTTGCTGCTTAAGCAGTGCAATAGGATGATTATTTACAGACAAGCCTGTTGAAGCATAATCTTCAAGTAAGTTTTCTGCTTCGGTCGGTGCAGCACCCAGCGGTGTGGCATTTTTATCTGCATAAAACTCGTCAGTATCAAACAGTGGTAAACGCGTTTGAGTATCCATAATTCGCCAGCGAGTTTCATATCGATTGCCTGAAATAGTGCGAAGGGCATCGGCGCTGGCCAGTGCCTCTAGTTCGTGACTTTTAAGCGATAACTGCTGTAACTGTTCAACGTTGGTGTAGCCTTCGTCTGAACGGTTTTCCACAATAAGCTCAGACGACGCTTCACTTAAACCTTTAATAAGCTTAAGACCAAGCTGTATATACTTTTCTTGCCCCTTTACAACTAACGTGTGCTCTGTACTAGACTGGTTCACACAGGGCGCCTCTACCCGTATATAATGACGCTTAGCGTCTTGAACTAATTGGGACGGAGAATAAAACCCCATGGGCCAGCTATTTAACAGCGCAACATAGAACTCAACGGGAAAGTAAAACTTCAACCAGCACGATACATAAGCTAATACCGCAAAAGATGCTGAGTGAGATTCGGGAAAGCCGTACCCTGCAAAGCCTTTAATTTGTTCAAATAAGTTATGGGCGAAAGTACTGTCATAGCCCTTATCCGTCATACCCTTAATGAGCTTATCTCTGAACTCAAAAATTCTGCCGTCTTTTTTCCAGCTAGCCATAGCCCGCCGCAGTTGGTCGGCTTCTCCACCACTAAAGCCAGCGGCAACCATGGCAAGCTGAATAACTTGCTCTTGAAAGATAGGTACACCCATAGTGCGAGATAGCACCTTTTCCACATCTTTCGATGGGTAGCTAATGGTTTCGTTGCCGTGGCGGCGTATCAAATAAGGGTGGACCATATCACCCTGAATCGGACCTGGCCGTACAATGGCTATTTGTACGACCAAATCGTAATAGCGACGAGGTTTGAGCCTTGGCAGCATAGACATCTGAGCCCGTGATTCTATTTGAAAAACGCCGACTGTATCAGCGCGGCAAATCATATCGAAAACCTGTTTGTCATCCCCAAATTTGGTGATAAATGGAATACTGGTTTCAATAGGGTACTGTTTATTGATAAGAGAAAACGCGCGGCGTATGGCGCTTAGCATCCCAAGGGCCAGTACATCCACTTTTAAGAGACCTAAGGTTTCAATGTCATCCTTATCCCATTGAATGATGGTACGGTCTTCCATTGCGGCGTTCTCAACGGGGACAAGGTCGTAAAGCGGTCCTGCGCTAATAACAAAACCGCCTACATGCTGCGACAAATGTCGGGGCGTGCCTAGTAAAGCTTCGGTAAGGGTAATTAACTGCTGTACTCTAGGCTCCTCAGGGTTTAAGCCAAGCCCCGCTAGCTGAGATTTCCACGGAATAACGCTGTCTCGACGATTGATTTGTTTAACCACAAAATCAAGTTGTGACTCGCTAAAGCCAAGCGCTTTACCCACATCTTTAAATGCTGATTTAAAGCGGTAGCAAATAACGGTAGCCGCGATAGCGGTTCTTTCTCTGCCGTACTTTTGATAAATGTATTGAATGATCTCTTCACGGCGCTGATGCTCGAAATCCACATCAATATCGGGCGGCTCGTTACGTTCTTTGGATATAAAACGCTCGAACAGTACGCTTATTTGCCTTGGATCTACGGCCGTTATTTCTAGGCAATAACACACTACAGAGTTAGCTGCCGAACCTCGACCTTGGTACAAAATGCGCTGTCGCTTGGCAAACTGGACAATATCGTAAATGGTTAAAAAGAAATATTCGTATTCTTGCTCGGCAATAAGTGTCAGTTCTTTTTCTATAATTTGGCGGATTTCAGAGGTTATACCTTCTGGAAAGCGCACTTTAATACCGGCTTCTACGCGTTCCCGTAGATAAGATGTAGGCGTATACCCTTCTGGCACAAGTTCCGAAGGGTAGTGATAGCGCAACTCTTCTAAAGAAAACGTGAATACCTGGGCTAGGGTATTGGTATTGGCTATCCACTTCTCAGGGTAAAGTTTCTTTATTTTTTGTATGGTGCGCAGACTACGCTCTGCATTACTTAACACTTCCCGACCTATTTTGTCTACACTGGTGTGCACATTAGTAGCATGCAATACATGTTGAAGCGGCAGCCTGTCAGCGTGATGCATTAACACACCTGTACAAGCAATAACCGGAAAGGGAAAGGCAGACTGTAAATGGTTGTAGTGCGCAAACCGCTGGTGATCCCGTCCGTCTAATAAACGCTGAGCGCCAATATAGGCATCGATGCTGGGATGCTTTTGCAGCCACTCAGCCCAATGCTTGTCGTGAGCTTCTTTTCCGCTAGGTAGCCAGATGAATTTGCAGTGGCGAATGGTACGCAAGTCCCATTCAGCAAGTTGATATTCTCCTTTCTCAGAGCGACGCCTGGCGTTAGTAATAATTCGGCACAGTTCGCTGTAGGCCGCTTTGTTCGGGCACAGCAGTACAAAAGATAAGGTGTCATCAAATACAAAGTAACTACCAACAATAAGCTTAATAGACAGACCCTGATGCTTAATTTCATCGAAAGCCCGTACGACTCCCGCTACTGAGCATTCATCGGTAATGGCAAGCGCGTCGTAACCAAGGAAAGAAGCCGTGGTAACAAGCTCTGCGGGGGAAGAGGCACCGCAAAGAAAGCTATAATTGCTTTGGCAAAAGAGCTCACTGTATTTCATGATATTGCCTTTACCTTTTTCTTTAACCGCATACCGCTAGCAAAAAAGGCCCTGCACCCACCAGCGGCTCTCTTCATCTTTAAACACTAAAAGCCTTACGCATTGCTCAGTTTGGGCGATGAAATAATCACGCTTTGTTGGGCTGTCATGCCACCACTCACTGTGTAATCGCACGGGGCCAAAGCAAATTTGGGTAGCCTGAATAAGCGGTTTAGGTACATCAAAGGTGAAGGTGGGTGTAATGTCACTGCTATAAGCGTAATTATCGATGCAGCTACCGACGCTCGGCTCCGTCACCGTCATATATTCAAACTGGTGGCTGTCGGCAGCGCGCGGTTGAAACGTACTGTTATCGCCTAGCTTCGCGTTTAAGCGCCCAATTAATTGCTTTTGTGCAATATCGTTAAATCTGTCGCTAAAGAAATCGCCATTCTGCGTTTCCATTTCTTCGAATTGCTGACAGGTAAGTGTCATGGCTGTGGCAGGCTCAGGTAACTCCAGATTCTCAGTTTTAAGGCTAAATAACGGTAGCCAACTCTTCACCGAAGACTGAGGCAATGCAGAGTGAATATTAATATCCATTACAGGTGCTTCTCTGAAATGAATATGAACGCTGATGCTTGATGTATATAGGTTTCTGGCCCGTAAATAGTGAGACAAATGCTCAAACTGCTGGGTGACAAAAGGGGTTAGATGCTGCGTGTTTTCAATATCAAAAGGCAATAGGATAAAGTTATCGAAATGCTCCAAAGGCCTAAATAATGTAACCCGCGGGAAGGTTTCTCCCCTTAACGCAGTAAGATACATAATGGTGTTATTGTCGAAGCGTCGCCCCAGCTCTTGTACCGGCATGGCCAGTAGTTGATGTACGCAGGAAACGCCTACTCTTGCCAACGAGTCAATGACTTTGGGTGATAGAGCCGTGATAGAAAGCGGGCATGCACTTAGGGCTTTTTTTATATCATCGGGCGTATGTAAGTAGGTATTAAGTTTATGAAGCGCTAATACTTTTGCGGCCTCAATTGTCCATGCGCTAGCAAAATGATAGCGAATATCTGCTTCTGCCAGAGCTTGAGTTAAAGTTTTCCACAGTGGCGTATGACCGCCATAGTAATGAGTTAGGTTATCTAGCCTTACTGCCAGACCGCTTATACTATTTGAGTGAATATGGTTGTCTAATACGATGTCAGAAGCCAGTGGATAAAGCCGATGGGCTAACTGCGTCAGCATATGCTTTTCGGCTTCTTCACTGAGTGGCAGAATATGCACGTAAGGGCATAGCGCCGCCGCTTGAGCTAGCCCATGCCCAATTTCAATGCCTTCTTTTTTCGCAATATCATTACACTGGGTAATTTTGTTTGTTTTACTACAGTACACAGCAACAGGTGTATTCGACGGTAATGACGAAGAAATTCCATTAGCTTCGCTTCTAGGGGTGTTTCTACGATCACTTTTAAGCGTTTGCCGGTGGGCATGATTAGTTTTAGCAGCGTTAATATGGCTGTCTAAAGTTAGTTGATAGCAGTAAATATAAGCCCACAGCATCATTAGCTCACAGAGTGTAATGCCTGATCGGAAAGCGTGTTGTGTGCCATGGCCCATTTAATGGCCTGATTGTCGGGTGTCCACCGGTGGGAAATAACAATGTTATCTTCTGGCCACCCATGACGCTGCTTGCGTATGTTCACTGCCAAAGCGTGGGGTTTACCCTTTAGCGCGATATCCAACGTAATGGGTAATGCACTGTCGCTTTGATTCGAAGGAGTGGCTTGTGAATCACTTAAGTTGGCCTTCGGATAACCTAACTGAGATGCCTGCTGTTGCGGTGGAGTATACAGTAAGCACAGCGCATCATTATGCGTTGCTGCTACCTGTAGGCGTCGTGCTTCTTTTTGATTTACAGCATTACTCCACAGCACTACGCAGTGGCAAGCCGTACTTTTTAAACATTGCTCTGCTGCCCACAGCGACTCTTGTTCAGAACCTGGTTTTACTACCAGAACTTGTTGCGCTTTAAGCCCCAAGTTTTCTAACCACGGCGACTGTAGTATCCCGGGAGGGTTAATAAATACCACCAGCTTATGCGTACGGTGTTGGCATATAACCTGTTTAAAGAGTGAAAGTTCACCCATGCCGGTTAACGAAGAGATACGGACAAGACCTGTAGATGCAACGCCACCGTTAAGTGCTTTATCCAGACGCGGAAAACCCAGCGAAAACTTGGTTTCACTTTGTCTCTGATCTCTGGCTCGCCAAATATGCGGGTGGTTATTAAGCACGGATAACGATTTATTCATGGCACTCAAAATAAACTGTATTTTTATACAGTATTATAGTGCAGCAATAACCCTTTTCAAGACAAAAGGTTTTTGGCTTGTTGTTTTAAGCGCTAACTTACTGATAAGTTTGGAAAGGTAAAAAGATTAAACTTTTAAAAGTGTAGGAACATGGCTAGGGTCGCTGACCTTACTACATAGCAAAGCGGGCGACCCTGTTGTACAGTTGGCGTTGCATCAGCGCTAACGAGAGACACAGAGTAAAATGTTACTCTTCAGATGATGGTTCTTTTTGAGCCTTTGCTGTCGTGCCGCTTACTGTTGCTGTTACGGTTTGGCAAAAAGCAATAAATCCATCTGCGGTATTTTTTGCCCACACCATGCGAACGTTGCCAGGTAGAGCCTTCACCACTTCACGAATTTCCTCAAGCGTCACTTCTTCATTAAGCAACACTTTATTCAGCGATTCCTCAAATGACATGCCTTTTTCACAACAGGTCATGACAATAGCTGAAAAGTTGCGCATAAGTGGGTGTAGCGCATTGTATTGAGTTTGGTCGATAAGGCGACTTTTATAGGCACTTTCAATACGAGCAGTAAGGTTTTTTTCCAACGCATCTGTAACAAGAACAAGGTTGCGGTAAGCATATGTAACCTTATTACTGGTCTGCTTATTTGAGTGGCGCAACAGCGCCAGTTCTTTCTGTAGGTTCTGCGCTCGCAGCACAAAGTAAATTAAAAACAGGATAAGTAATCCAATAACACCAAATGCAACGATCATGATTATTGTGCCTTTTGTTCATCTATAAAGGTGTTGATGTTTTGCTCCAAGATAAACAGTGGAACTGAGCCGTTTTCTAACACGGCACGGTGGAATTTGCGCACGTCAAAACGCTCTCCTAATGCTTTCTCTGCTTTCTTGCGAAGGCCTTTAATTTTGATTTCCCCAATCTTGTAAGACAAGGCTTGCGCTGGCCAAGAGATATAGCGGTCTATTTCAGTATTTACGTTGTGCTCTGAAAGCGCGGTATTTTCCATCATATAATCAACCGCTTGTTGACGGCTCCAGCCCATCGTGTGCATACCGGTATCCACAACCAAACGACATGCTCGCCACATTTCGTAGCTTAAACGACCGAAGTTGTCGTACGGCGTTTCATAAATACCTGCTTCAATACCTAAAAACTCAGAGTACAGACCCCAGCCTTCACCAAAGGCTGAAATATAGGTGTTACGGCGCACCATAGGTAAGTCTTCAAGCTCTGCTGCCAACGATATTTGAAGGTGGTGACCAGGCACTGCTTCGTGCAAGGTCAGTGCAGGCAATGCATACAAAGGGCGCTTATCAAGGGCATAAGTGTTTACCCAGTAATATCCAGGCTGATCGTCGCGGCTAGGATGGATGTAACGGCCTGTTGTATATTTGGGCGCGATAGCGTCTGGTACAGGCGCTACACCGTAGGGCGTTCTTGGCAGATACTCAAAGAGCGAAGGTAGTTTTGCGTCCATTTTCTTTGCAATAAACGACGCTTCTTTTAGTAAATCTTCAGCGCTGGTGGCATAGAATTGCGGGTCTTCGCGTAAAAACGCAATGAAGTCGTTAATGTCGCCATCAAAGCCAAGCTCATCCACAATTTGCTGCATTTGCGCGCGAATGCGTTTTACTTCAGACAAACCTAGATTATGGATTTCCTGAGGTGTCATATCTGTGGTGGTGTAATGCTTTGCTCTATTGGCGTAATACGCCACGCCGTCAGGCCAGTTATTTGCGGCAATATCTTCACGGGCATTGGGAATGTATTCGTCTACCATGAAATCGTAGAACATTTGATATGCAGGCAACACGCTGCTGTTTATTGCTGCTTTGCCTTGTTCCGTTAGCGCTGCCTTTTGCTCGGCAGTAAAGTACTCAGGAAAGCGGGTAAATGGAGAATAAAAACCACTGTCCACTGCATTTTCAACAATATACGACGCTACCGAGTTCTCAAATCCGTTCAGCACAACTTTAGGTTGCGTGTAGCCTTCTTTTAGCGCTTGTTTCATGTACGCAATTTGTTGGTCAAAATAAGGCTTAAGCGCATTTAGGCGGCTAATATAGGCCTGATAATCTTCTACGCGCTTAAAGGTGGATAAATTAGGAAGCGAAGCCATTGCCCCGTGAAAGCCATATTCTGAATTGATCGGCACCAAGTGCGCGCGATACGTATATTCATCCACATAGTTGGCTAAACGGTATTGCTGCATCAGCAAGGCAATATAAGCATCAGTAGAGATATTGTCTTTTTTATACTGACTTAAGGCTTTTTGAAATGCACGCCATTGTTCATTTTGAGCTTTAAGTGCTTCGGGCGAAATATCGGGTAGCACATGAGCGAGGGAGCTATCGCCTTCGCGAGAAGCTAAAAGTGGGGAAACCGAAAGCTCGTACTGCCAAATGTCATCAAGTAGTTGATACAAGCTTTCATCGTCAAGGCTCTTTGCTGATGCACTAATGCTGCAAATAAATAGTAATGTTGCTAACAGATAGCGGTACATAAGGGTCTCCGGTAACCTTTACCGGATAGATGCCGGCGGTTACTCTTTCGTTGGTGTATATATTGGACTAGGGAAAGCAGTTACTTTATCAGATTTATTTTCTAATTTAGTAATTTTGGCTGAACCTTTTTTATTTACGGCGTCAATGCGCAAAATGTTGTGCATAGGAACATAAGTTTTTGTTACTTCTGAAAATTCGGCTTTTAACCTTTCATGGCTAGGATCGACAACAACGCTGGTGTGGGTATCCCACACAAAGTCACCTATCTCGATAAAGCCAAACAAAGCGCCCTGAGTAAGGGCTCTAACGTAAAGTTCGTAACGTTCTCCATTGCTGATGAACTGAACGCGGTAAAGAATATCGTCTTTCGACATGGGTGCTGCTCTTCACTAAAAAATATAGATACTCCCGGAAATTGCTCCGGCGTTTGGCCCACAATTTTACCTTGCTCCTAAAATGCGAGCAACGGTAGGAAACGCATGGTAAGCGTAAGCAGTTTAATGGTATTCCCCCTATTAACTGGGTTACCATGATGCACACTTAGTTATATGGTGAAATTAGAATGATAAAAAAACTCCTTATAGGTAGTGCGATGACGGCAATGACCTTTGCTGCTACTGCCCATAACCACGCATCGACAGACAATGCTTTTAACCCTGATACACAGCGAATCAAATCGCACCTGTTTTTTTTAGCAGACGACTTACTTGAAGGTCGTGATACAGGCTCTCGCGGCCATGAAATTGCGGCGCTTTATATCGCAACCGAATTTGCTAAATATGGTTTGAAGCCAGCAGGTACAGACGGCTATATGCAAAGTGTATCGTTTCGTAAAGCGAATCTGGTTCAAGAGTCACCCAAGTTTACTTTCACGCAAAACGGCGAGACTGTCGATTTTGACTACCCGAAAGAATATCTAGCTAGCCCGAGCTTGCTTAGCACCGAGGCTAATGTAAAAGGCGAAATGGTCTTTGTGGGCTACGGCATTGTGGCAGACGAGCTATCTCACAACGATTACAAAGACTTAGATGTAAAAGGTAAGGTTGTTGTAGCGCTTGCTGGTAAGCCAAGCGACTTTCCATCAGAAGAGGGCGCTCACTTTGCGTCTGGCTATCAAAAGCAAAAGTATGCGGTAGACAATGGCGCTATTGGCATGATCACTATCACAACGCCTAAAAATGAAAAGGTACGCCCTTATCAAAGCCGTTTGAACTACATTCATACACCGCGTATGGCATGGTTAGACGACAATGGTCAGCCTGCAAATAGCTTTTCTCAGCTTAAAGGCAGCGCTTACATGAGTGAAGGGGCTGCACGTAAACTGTTTGAAGGCGCAGAAAAGAGCCTTGATGATGTTTATGCTCAGCTTGAAGCTGACAAAGTACCGCAAGGCTTTGCGTTAAACGGCGAAGTCGATATCAGTAAGACTAGCGTACATGACACTATCACAAGCCCAAATGTTGTGGGTATATTAGAAGGTTCAGACCCTGAGCTTAAAAACGAATACGTAGTTTTCTCTGCTCACTCTGATCACATTGGTTTTGCTAAAACGGTGAAGAAAGACAACATTAACAACGGTGCTATGGACAACGCGTCTGGCACGTCAGTAATGTTAGAAACTGCACGTCTGTTTAGCGAAATGAAAGAAAAGCCAAAGCGTTCAATTCTGTTTGTGTCGGTAACCGGTGAAGAAAAAGGCCTTTTAGGTGCTGACTATTTTGCCCGTAACCCAACCGTACCGGTTACGTCAATGGTGGCGAACGTAAACCTAGACATGCCAATTCTAACCTACGAGTTTGCAGACGTTATTGCCTTTGGTGCAAACCACAGTGATTTGCAAGAATCAGTGGAAAAAGCGGCGGCTAACGCTGATATCGAGCTAAGCCCAGACCCATGGCCAGAGCAGGCACTTTTCACTCGCTCAGACCACTATGCGTTTGTAAAACAAGGCGTGCCTTCAGTGTTTATGGTGCCGGGTCTTAAATCAAAAGATCCTAACGTAGACGGCAGCAAGGTATTTGGCCAGTTCTTATCTACGCACTATCATAAGCCTAGCGACGATATTAACCAGCCATTTAACTGGAATGCAGCGGAGACGTTCACCAAAGTTAACGCGCAAATTGGTTGGACACTAGCAAACCAAAAAGATAAGCCTAAGTGGAATGATGGCGACTTTTTCGGTAATACGTTTAGCAAGTAGACCATACTCGTTCGACACTAAAAGCAGCATTTCTATGCTGCTTTTTTTATGCCTATGTTTTAATAAACTTTGGTGTCTTTACACAACCTTTAATTAATAAGAAACAAATTATGTCTACAATGAAATAAAGTGGGGTAGATTTTTAACATATGCTATGAATTTTATGTTTTACTGATTGCATGATTTCCATTAAAGCGCAGAACCGAAGAGTTCATCACAATAGAACGCAGGAGTAACTTACAGTGATAGAGCAACAGAAAAAGTATACGTTAATTGCGAGAGGCAGTTCTCACATACGGTACTTCAAGCAATTTGCGGCGCAAACCTCGTTGAATATCTCTGTTGCTAGTTTTAACGTTCCTTGGTTTTTGCTAATTAAGGTCCGACATTGGGAATTTACAAAACATATTGATATTGACGCTCTAGTTAACCCACATCTATTAAAAAAAGCTAAAAAACACAAAAAGCTTCATCATTCTTTTGCGTGGCCGCTTTATGAAAAAGTAAGTCGATGGCTTACGAAATTAGATATCGCCAAAAGTACAGCGTTGATTGAAAAGGAAAATTCAGATGTTGTGGGCGTCTGGAATGGACAAAAACAGCCTAGTTCATCTATTGCCGCAGCCGCGAAAGCGCTAAAAAAAGAAGTCGTGTACTTTGAAAATGGGCTATTCCCAAACTCCACAACGTGTGATTGGTCAGGCGTTAATTGCGAAAACTCACTGCCTACTACTAAAGACTTTTATAAACAGTTTTATGAGAATAAAGCATTACCTTGCAAACTGGTGCCGCGTAAACCAGTGTGTGAAAAGGCCTGTGGGGTAAAGGCAAACGCATTACCAGAGCGCTATATATTTGTGCCATTTCAAGTAGAAACTGACAGCCAAATTATTTCAAACTCGCCTTGGATACGAAGTATGGGGCAATATTATCAGCATTTACTGAATGTCATAGACAAAGTGGATGACCCTACGCTTCATATCGTTATCAAAGAGCATCCATCAGATTCAATCAGACATGACAACCTACACAATAAACACGAACGGATATTATTCGCTAACTATTGTGAGACCCAAGAGTTAATTGAACGGTCATTAGCTGTGATGACAGTAAACTCTACAGTGGGAGTCGAGTCTCTGCTACTCGACAAGCCCGTAGTGGTGTTAGGTAGGGCGTGCTATGGCATTGAAGGCGTAACAAAGCTTGTGCGAAATGAGACCGAAATGCTAGAAGTTATGAGAAACATTGAATTGCTTGCGGTAGACACTGAAGCAAGATGTGGCTATTTAAATTTTATGTACAACCATTATGTCATTCCCACTACGTGGAAAAATATTGATAGTCGGCACGTTGAGGCACTTACCAAGAGATTACTTAAGCAAGATGCTATGGCGCACTATATTTCACATTATGAGAACCGTGAGATGATGACGGAAAACGTGGTGCCAACAAAACGCCAATTTGCTTAACATCAGATAAAAAAAGGCGCTCAAAAGCGCCTCTATTGTTAATCGAAATCGCTTGTCTTAAACAAACATTTGTTTAAATGCAGCCCATTGCTCATTGAACTGCTCTGTTGGCTTGCGAGTAAAGCCACTGCGAATAAACCCGTTAATACGGCCATCCGTGTAGCTGATCATCATATTCGCGATAATGGCCTCATCGGCAGAAAGGGTTTTACCTTCACGGAGCTTGCGCTCTCTTAGCACTTGCTTAAGCTGGGTTTCTAAACGCTCGAAAAGCTTAGCGATACGCGCGCGCAATCGATCTTGCTCGCCCATAAGTGCATCACCATTTAATATTCGTGTAATGCCTGGGTTCTTCTCCGCAAAGCCTAAAATAAGGTGCAGAATAAGCTGACAGCGCGTGAGCGAGTCTTTTTCTTCGTTCACAATTTTGTTGATACGCGTAAAAAGCGTCTCTTCAATAAATTCGATAAGCCCTTCAAACATTCGCGCTTTACTGGGAAAGTGGCGATATAGTGCCGCTTCAGACACCCCGACTTTTTCCGCTAACTTAGCAGTAGTGATACGTTGACCTGGGCTGGTTTCTAACATTCCAGCAAGTGCTTGCAGAATTTGAGCTCTGCGATTTGTTTTTTTGACAGCAGGCATGACGAAAGTGTTTCCTCCGCTACCGAGTTATAGCAACCCGGGCTCCATGTTAAATTGGCTTACGCCAAAGCGTTTGTATTTATCGTTTTTATTATCGACACTTAATAAGTATCTGTTAGTTTTTATTGTTTAAAACAAAACGTTCTGCAATGAGTGCTAGCAACTGCTCAGCTAACTCATTTTTGCTGGTGGCAGGCAGTCGTTTATCACCGTCTTGCCATATCACATGCAGTGCGTTTTTATCGCTGTTAAACCCAAGACCCTGTGCTGTTATGTCGTTCGCTGCAATCATATCAAGCTTCTTTTTGGCAAGCTTGGCACGGGCATAATCTTCTACATTTTGGCTCTCAGCTGCAAAGCCAACGCAAAATGGACGGTCTTGCCTATTAGATACAGTTGCTAGAATATCAGGGTTTTTAACAAAAGTAAGTGTTAACTCATCACCTGTTTTCTTTATCTTATTGTCAGCTACCGTGCAGGCCTTGTAGTCGGCAACCGCTGCGGTGCTAATAAAAATTTCTGTAGAAGGAATAAGTTTTTCACAAGCGTTGAGCATCTCATCTGCGGTGGTAACATCAATACGGTTACAGTGCGTAGGCGTAGAAAGCGCTACTGGACCTGCAACTAGCGTTACGTGCGCGCCCGCTTGAGCCGCTGCTTGCGCAATGGCAAACCCCATCTTTCCTGAACTGTGATTCGAAATATAGCGTACTGGGTCTAAAGGTTCTCGTGTTGGCCCCGCGGTAATAGTAAATTTTTTGCCTGCCAAATTCTTTAACGCTTCATTTAGCGAGGAAGACTTTGCTTTGCTTTCATTTAAGGCATTAGCAATATCAACAGGTTCAACCATTCTACCTGAACCCACATCACCACACGCTTGCTCACCGCTTGCCGGACCTATAAAGGTAACGCCGTGCTCTTCTAATAGAGCAATATTGCGCTGAGTTGCTGTTGCTTTCCACATTTGCTGGTTCATGGCTGGGGCTACAAAAAGCGTAGCGGTTGTGGCCAAGTAAAGCGTAGTTAATAAATCGTCTGCCATGCCGTGAGCAAGTTTAGCGAGTGTGTTTGCTGTGGCTGGCGCGATAAGTAGGATGTCAGCCCATTTTGCTAATTCAATATGCCCCATAGCAGCTTCAGCGGCGGGGTCTAAAAGGTGTTGATGCACTGGATGCCCTGACACCGCTTGAAGTGACAAAGTACTCACAAACTCTGCGGCAGAATCGGTAACGACAACGCGAACGTTTGCACCTAATGCGGTGAGTTTACGCACTAAGTCTGGGGTTTTATAAGCGGCAATACCGCCTGTAACGCCTAGCAAAATGTTTTTATTAGCAATAGACATAAAAGAACACTAAATCTCAATATTAATAGTAGCCTACCATGGCGACGAAAAATCGGATAGCTGAACAAAAGTCGATCTTGCCGTAAGCATGCTGTTTGGCTCTTATCTGCTCAATATCCAACGAAACCCGCCTTTCATACAGTCGTTAATTTTTTTTGATTCAACTATAACCACTATTTTATGACGTTAATGGACTAAGAGCATGTCGATAAAGATATGGCCGATAAGTGAAAGGCCAAGAGAAAAGCTTTTGCAGCACGGTGCAGAGAGCTTAAGTGATGCAGAGCTTATTGCTGTGTTGCTGGGGAAGGGCGTTAAGGGTAAGAGCGCTGTGTCTGTCGCGCACGAATTGCTAAAAGAACTTGGTTGCTTGCGAGGCGTGGTAACGGCTACAAAGGAAAGTTATGCAAAAGTGTCTGGCGTCGGGCCGTGCAAATACGCACAGTTTCAAGCGGGGTTCGAAATATTTAAACGCAACTTAGAAATAAAACTTAAGCGCCAAGATGTATTTAATAATGTAGATGATACTAAGCGTTATCTTCAGGCTAAACTAAGAGACTGCGAAAGAGAAAAGTTTGCGCTTTTGATGCTTGATAGCCAACATCAACTTATCGCTTTTCGTACCATGTTCAACGGAACGATCAATAGCGCAGCAGTGTATCCGCGAGAATTGATCAAGCAAGTTATGATCGATAATGCGGCGGCGATCATTTTGGTCCACAATCACCCCTCAGGCGTAGCAGAGCCGAGTCATGCAGATATTCGTTTAACGACAGAGATCAAAAATGCTATGGCATCGATCGACGTGCCCGTGCTGGATCATTTTGTGGTTGGAGATAAAGAAACCATTTCATTTGCGCAGCGAGGCTTGCTAACATAAGAAACCTAAGTCATTTATCGATTATTATGTAGTCAAATGGTTGAAAATGATTTAGCATAGGATTTAGTGGGTTATTTTATTAAAGGACTGTTATGAAGAAGTCAATCATTGCATTATTTGCAGCTGCAACTATGGCAGCAGGTGTTAACGCACAAGATGGTGAAGGCGGTGCTGGTGCAGGTGGTGCGGGCGCAGTAAGCGGTGGTCTAATCGCTACTGGTGTTGTTGCTGCTGGTATTATCGCTGGTGTTGCAAACAACAACTCTGCAGACGCGCCAGGAAATGGTGGTACTGATCCAGGTCAACCTACTTGTGAAGGTGACGATCCATTGGTAGACGGCGTATGTGTTGGTACTACTAACACTGTTACTGTAACTACTTCTGGCACAAGCACTGTAACTAAAACAATTACTGTGCCTGTTACATTTACTTACGCACCGACCGTACAGTAAATTTAAGAGTATTCGAAAAAGCCGCTTTTTTTAGCGGCTTTTTTTATTTTTAGCGCAAAATTCAATTGTTTTTAGTTTTTGTCGGCGTACCTTAATGAAACTACACATTCTATCAGCCGTTTTTGGCTTTCTTTGCCTGTCTCTTTCAGGATGTTCCACAACAACAATTGCCTACTACAATACGCTTAAACTTGCCCTTAAAGACCGCACGGTAACTTATACCGTTGAAGAAATCGCGGCGAGTAAGGCGGATCTTATGCAAATTAAAGCGGGGGAACGAGACGCCGCTTCTCTTGCATTAGCCTACATTGACGGCGATAAATACAAGTGGGTGTCGGGTGACAAAGTTATCTTCACTATGCATCACGGTATTATTGTGAAAACGGAAGGTTTAGATAACGATCTCTTTTACACAAGCAATTTGCAGCACAATCCGTTAGCCACCAATGATGTTTTGCCTTTTAGCTGGAAGCGTAAAGTCGATGTTGCTTCAATAGGCTACGGGGTTCCAGTGGACTCTTCATGGCGTATTGTGGGGGAAGAAACCCACAACTACCTTGGCTTTTCTGTACCCCTTATTAAAGTAATTGAAACCGTAGATTTTTCAGAATATACCCCCTTTATTGATGTGGGACTGTCATGGGAAAATACCTACTTCTTGCATAAACACACGAAAGAGTTGCTGGCCTCTAAGCAAAAGTTCAGCCCAGAGGGAGACGTATACGACATGGTTTATTTAAGCCGCGTCGTGCGTCAGATGAAAAAACAAGGAGTAACGCAATAATGAAGTTTATTTCTACGCTTTTTATTGCCTTGGGTCTTATTACATCCACAAGTTTGCACGCCAATGACAGTATTGTAAGTGTGACGGTGAACAAGCAGACCTATCAATTTGACCGGCCAATTAGATTGTCGAGTGTATTGTCTATTGTTGCAGACGGTGGCGACTGGTATTGGCCAACAGCTTCTGCATTTGATTTAACCAATCCAACAGCTGAACGCGAAAAAGAGATAGCGTTGTCGCAGATAAGAGAGCTTTTGGTTAGCTTTGATAAAAATTCGGACACCCACAAAGCACTTCAAAATCTCTTAGATCAAGTAGCTTCGTGGACGGTGTCTACGCGCATAGATATGCCTATTTCTTACAATCGGGCTCGGTTGTTTTTCGAAGACAACCCTATGTTCCAGCCAGGAAAATATTGGATCCGTTTGAATGGACGTCCTAATGTGGTGCATTTCTCAGGCGCTGTAGTAAAGCCAGGTGCCTATCAGCATCAAAGCGACACCTCGATTTATACGGCTGCTCATTCGGTTAGAAAAGCGGTAGACGCAGACAGAAGCGTCGTTTATGTCATTGACCCAATGGGCAACATAGAAGAAAAAGGGATTGCTTACTGGAATTTAGATTTTGCTCAGCTTATGCCGGGTAGTCAGGTTTATGTACCTATTTCTTCAGAGCTTTTCAGCAATAAACTTAAGCAATTAAATAAGCGCGTTGCCGCGTTAGCAGTACATAGGGTCTTACCTCAATGAGTGCGCCAATATTATCTAAGAAAAGAATATCTACGAAAAAAATATCTAAGAAAAAAACACTCGCGCTGGTAATTGGCAGTGCACTATCTTCTAGCGCCCTTGCTGATACCCAGCTTCGTGTTACGCCTTCACAAATGGTGCAAGGCGGTAACGGGCTTATCCAAACACCAACCGCGCGTATGCGCGACGAAGGCGGTATGGCCATCAATTATACCGACAATGGTGAATACCGTTTCTGGTCAGTTAATATCCAACTTTATGATTGGATGGAAGCGACTGCCCGCTATACCGATGTGCGTACGCGTTTATATAGCCAAGTTGACTCCTTCAGCGGCGATCAAACATTAAAAGATAAAGGGTTAGACGTTAAATTCAGGCTTTGGAAAGAAAGCTACTACCTACCTGATATCAGCGTTGGTTTCAGAGATTTCGGGGGTACAGGCTTTTTTGAAAGTGAGTACGTAAACGCCAGTAAATCGGTAGGACCGTTTGATTTCCATTTAGGCTTAGGTTGGGGATATTTGGGGACAGCAGATGATATTACTAATCCATTTTGTGAGGTTAAAGATAGCTTCTGTGAACGCCCTGGCGGATTCTCAGGCCGCGGTGGCAAGGTCGATTACGATCAGTTTTTCAAAGGTACTACCGCGTTCTTTGGTGGCGTAGAGTATCAAACACCATGGGAGCCGTTAACGCTAAAACTTGAGTTTGAAGGCAACGATTACTCCCGAGACAGAGCGGGCCAGCTTGAGCAAGATTCTCGCTGGAATGTGGGAGCGGTATATCGCTATAAAGACTTTGATTTTTCATTAAACTACCAACGTGGAAACACCATAGGCTTTGGTGTGACGTATCGCTTCAATATGAATACTGCGTCTCAAATCAAATTCGACGATGCGCCGCGAAATTTAATGGGAAGAAATGCGCCATCCAACATTAAAGATGTGAACAAACCACGTCTTTATAACGACCTTTATAACTCAGGTGGGTTCCTCTTATCCGATGCTGAAATTAAAGAAGATAGCGCTACCTTTTACGGGACGCAGGTCAAATACCGCGACCAAGATGAAGCTATCGAGCGGGTAGGTCGTGTTGCTGCTTCTGAGCTTCCAGATAGCGTTAAAACCTATCATATGGTAGATAATCGCGGTGGCCTACCACTGGTCGATACTCAAATAGACGCTGAAGCCTTTATCTCAGCCGCACGATACGAATCGGTCGATGCCGATATAACGGAAACGTACGTGAGAACATCGCCTTCTGAAGAGATAAAAGAAGCATATGACCCTGAAAATACTTCGGGTTTCTTCTATAGTGCTGACTTCTTTTTCACCCAGTCGTTTGGTAACCCAGAAGATTTCTTTCTTTATCAAACAGGGTTAATGCTAAATGGCGGCTATGCGTTAAACGAAAACTTCTCGGTAATGAGCAGCGCACGGGTAACACTGCTTGATAACTTCGATAAGTTTAATTATCTCGTTGACGGTGAAGATGTGTCACTACCTCGTGTACGTACTCGAGTTCGTGAATATGTGTCTGAAAATGATGTATGGTTAGATACTGCGTTTTTACATTACAAAGACAATATCGCCGAAGACCTTTATGCCCAAGCATACGCAGGTTACCTTGAAACAATGTTCGCAGGTGTAGGCGGAGAAATTCTGTATCGTCCTGTCGATAGTAATGTCGCCTATGGTATCGATATTAACTACGTTAAGCAGCGTGACCCTTATAGTCAAACCGGCTTAGAGGATTACGATGCGATCACCGGTCATGCGAGTGTATATTGGCAGCCTGAATTCCTTGATGATACCCAAATCACGGTTAGTGCAGGTCAATTCTTGGCAAAAGACAAGGGTGTTAATATTGATTACGCCAAGCGCTTTGATAGCGGCATTATAGTGGGAGCATATGCTGCCTTTACTGATGTTTCATCGGAAGAATACGGAGAAGGAAGTTTTACCAAAGGTTTCTATATTTCCATCCCTACCGATTTGTTCTTGCTAGAACCGTCGAAAGGCCGTGGTCTGTTTCCTTGGGTGCCAATATCGCGTGATGGTGGTCAACTACTACGCCGGCCTTCACGGTTAATAGATTTAACGGAAGTTAGGTCACCTTTTTATGACTAAATAAGAAAAGCGCCACGTTATCGTGGCGTTTTTTTTAGCATTTGAACAGATAGGATTAGGTTAAAATTTAAGTGGGAATACCCTATTTATTCGTAGCTAAACAGCGAAGAGAAAAGTACAATACGGGCCACAAAAAAGAGTGTTGGTGGTATTTTGCGCAAAAATCGTACGTAAAAGTAACCTTTTTGTACTTTCTTATTGAAATGATCCTGCCTTTGCTGTATAAAATGCGCCCTCTAATTTATAGTAATACGTCATTTGACCCAACCACTGTTTGAGCGCTTGGGATTAACTGACGCGACAGTTATCGTTGTTCTGGAGACAAATACAATGTCAAGAGTATGCCAAGTAACAGGTAAGCGTCCAACGGTTGGTAATAACCGTTCACACGCACGAAATGCGACTCGTCGTCGCTTTTTACCAAACCTTCAAACACACCGTTTTTGGGTTGAGAGCGAAAGCCGTTTTGTAAAACTACGTTTGTCTGCTAAAGGCATGCGTATCATCGATAAGAAAGGTATTGATTCAGTACTAACTGACATCCGTGCCCGTGGTGAGAAAATCTAAGGAAGCCGACAATGCGTGATAAAATTAAACTAGTTTCTTCAGCAGGTACAGGTTTCTTCTACACTACTGATAAAAACAAGCGTAACATGCCTGGCAAAATGGAGATCAAAAAGTATGATCCCGTTGTGCGTAAGCACGTTATGTTTAAAGAGGCCAAAATCAAGTAATTAGCTTGCTTTTGTCTCCACGAAAACCCAGCCTTTGCTGGGTTTTTTGCTTTTGGAACTGTGAAAACTTCTAGTAATTCTCCCTACAGATCGCGGCGGGCATAACAGGATCCCGCTGACTCAATATACTAATCTATGCTGTACCTATTTCAGATCTAACTCCGAAGTCTGTGCGATCCTAGGTTTTAACAAGCTGAAACTACATAAAATAAAGCCCCAACAACGCTAAGCGTTAAGCAGAACATCTCTCATAAACCGAAAACATTGAATTAGCTTATAAGAGAATGAGGTATTACTATAATGCGCTATAGACAGCCTACTAGTTGACGGGAATAACGCGTGGCAAGAATTTCTCAGCGAGCAATGAACAACGTGGTTATCATTGCAATGCTTATTATGATTGCACTGTTTAATTTAGACAGTTTGCTACCGAAGAAAAATACAATACAGACGCGCAGCCTGTTACCTGAAGAGGCTTACGTGCTGAAGATAGAGCATGATAACAATAGCTTAGAGCGTATTGGTCAACAGTGGCGTCAGAAAGGTCCTTATACAGGTTTAACAGTTACACCAGATGAACAGTTTTCTCATTGGCAACGGGCCATGTTGTATCCGGCAGCGGAAGTACCTGAGTCGGTCATGAATACCCAACCTTATATTGTTGTAGTTTGGCTTGCGGGCAAGAATAACGGCAACGTTTATGCTATTTATCCCAATACATCACCCGTAGTGATCAAATTTGAAAATAACTGGTACACGTTAACTAATACCGATCTAGATAAATTATTACCTTGGACATTGTAAATGCCTGAATTACCAGAAGTTGAAGTAAGCCGGCTAGGCATATCACCGCATTTAATCGGCAATACCATTACTAATGTAGTGGTACGGGAACGAAGAATGCGCTGGCCCATACCTGAGGAGGTCTCAAGTGTTGAGGGTCAGAAGGTAATTGCGGTAAAACGCCGAGCGAAATATCTGCTGATTGAAACAGCAACAGGCACGCTGATTTTACACTTAGGTATGTCAGGCAAGCTGCGTGTCATCGAAGCAACTATACCCGTTGTGAAACACGACCACGTGGACATTGTTTTAAATACCGGTAAGTGTTTGCGCTTAAACGACCCTAGACGCTTTGGTGCAGTGTTATTCCAAGCGCCCAATACGCAACAGGCAATGTTCGACAACTTGGGCCCAGAGCCACTTACAGACGACTTTGACGATAAGCGCTTGTTCAGTTTATCGCGTAATCGCAAAGGGCCGGTGAAAAACTTCATCATGGATAACGCAATTGTGGTTGGCGTAGGCAACATCTATGCGAACGAAGCCTTGTTTCTTGCCGGTATCGATCCGCGAAGAGCGGCAGGGAAAATCAGTGCAGATCGCTATAAGTCACTTACTGCAACAATAAAGCAAGTGCTCGCTAAAGCCATTGAGCAGGGCGGTACAACGCTTAAAGACTTTGCACAAACCGATGGTAAGCCCGGTTATTTTGCGCAGCATTTAAACGTGTACGGAAGAAAAGGTGAGCCTTGTGAAGTGTGCGGTAAGGCCATTGAAAGCAAGGTGATAGGGCAGCGCAATACGTTTTTTTGTACTCGCTGCCAACGCTAGTAGCTAAAAAAGAGTCATAGCGAAAAAAGAGACATAGCTAGCAAGGTATACAGTTAGAAAGATAGCTTAAAGCAACATAACACTGTAAACCGGCTTTACTGGACAACGCCGGTTTACTTAGCTCTTTTTACCTAGCCTGTCTCTTAACGCTTGCTCTACCACGGGGTGGCAAAAACCACCAACGGCCCCGCGATGCAAGGCTACTTCTTTCACTAGAGTAGAAGAAATAAACGAGTTTTCTTCTGCTGGAGTTAGAAATACACTTTCAAGCTTTGGGTTAAGGCGTCGATTCATATTGGCCAGCTGGAATTCGTATTCGAAATCAGATACAGCACGCAAGCCACGGATCAAAATAGTCGCGTTTTGTTCATCCGCAAAGTCCGCTAGTAAACCAGTAAATCCTACTACTTCAACATTAGGCAGATCGGCAGTAACTTTCTTTATCATTTCTACCCGTTCCTCTAATGTAAAGAGCGGCTTTTTACTTGGGTTAGAAGCGATAGCCACAATAACATGAGAGAAAAGCTGAGATGCGCGTTCAATAAGGTCTGCATGACCGTTCGTAATTGGGTCGAAAGTACCTGGATAGAGTGCTCTAGTATGCATAAAATTGAATCTTATCGTTGTAAAGGGTTTATAGTTCTATGGGGCTACTGTACCACATTAATTTGCGATGCTAAGTGATGTAACCAATGCGTTTATTAAGCACAGTCCTAGCGCTTCACCAATTCGTTATAGCCATTTAGGCATGCGGTCCAATCGTCTTCTTTCCAGTGAAATATTGGGTTCTTGGCTTGCTCTTTATGCAAAGAGCGCAACAGGCGATCAAGATTACCCTGCTTCCAGCTATCGCCCTGACGTTTTGAACAGCGATCAAAATCAATAAGCCAAATCTGTTTATCGCTATCTATCATGATATTGCGAATATTAGCGTCGTGATGATAAACCTGACAATTGTGCATACGCGCTAGCGCTCTTCCCACTTCATGCCATTCCCTTTGTGATAATGGCTGCTGGCACAAAACATGATGAAGGTCGCGGCTGTTAGGGATGCTAAGTGTAATCAGATCACCGCGGTAGATTAAGCCTCTGCGGTGAATGCGAGCAGCAACAGGTACTGGCACTAAAAGGCCCTCAGCGCGCATGTATTCGAGCAACCTAAATTCTTCGAAAGGTCTAGAGCGTTCAACGCCGTTAAAGAAATACTGGTCGCTGAGTACTTTGCCTACCAGGCCTCCCCGCACAAAATGGCGTAAAACCCAGTGTTGACCTTCATGCTCTATAAAGATGGTTGTGCCGCGTCCTTTAGCTTGGCCAGTTATTTTGTTTTGTAGTTGCCAAAACTCAGGGCTGAACATTTCAGTGTTGGGCTGACTGACCAAGGTATTGTCGAAAATAAAGTGGTGCCCCGCACCTATGTCTCGTCGCATTGTCGCCATGTTGCCCACAACTTATGGTAAATTTCACATTCTAATGATTTATTTTGGTTTTTCAGCAACGAGAGAGCTTCTGTGGCAAAAAAGATTTGTTTAATGCGCTTATCAGCTATTGGAGACGTGTGTCATGCCGTCGCTATGGTTACCCGAATTCAATCGCAGTGGCGCGATGCTGAAATTACGTGGGTAATAGGGAAAGTTGAGTATCAGCTGGTGAAGCTAATGCCAAATGTACGCTTCATTATTTTCGATAAATCAAAAGGGAAAGCTGCCGTTGAATCCTTGAAAGCAGAAGTCGCAGGTGAAACTTTTGATGCTCTATTGATGATGCAGGTGGCGTTACGGGCTAATTTAGCTTCACGAGTGATTAAAGCCAAACAGCGCATAGGCTTTGACTGGTCACGCAGTAAAGAGTTGCATTGGCTATTTGCTAATAAGCGCGTGGCTGCCACAAAACACGCCCACGTACTTAAAGGTTTCATGGATTTTGCCGACGCATTAGGCGTACCAGAGACTAAGCCAGTATCGTGGAATATTCCCGTTGCGCCCGAAGATGCGCAGTGGGGAGAAGAACAAGCAAAAGCATTGGGAAAATATGTGGTTATTTCACCTGCAGCAAGTAAAGCTGAAAGGAATTGGTTGCCACAGCGATACGCGAGTATTGCTGACTATATCCAAGAGGCCGGTGTCGCCGTGATACTGTGTGGAGGTCCAGGAGATTTAGACCGCAAAACCGCTGATGCAATTAAAGCGAGCGTAAAACAACCGCTTCAAGATTTTACTGGGCAAACAACATTGCATCAGCTGCTCATGTTGCTAAAGCATGCCCATTTAGTTATTGCACCAGATACCGGGCCTGCCCACATGGCAACCACCGTGGGCACACCAGTTGTTGGGCTATACGCACATTCTAATCCACGCAGAACCGGGCCTTATAACGACCTTGATAGGGTAGTCTCTGTGTATGATGAATGTGTAGAGAAGCAAAAGGGGAAACCTTGGGACGCGTTGCCATGGGGTGCGCGAGCAAAAGGAAGCCAATTAATGGAAAAAATTACCGTAGACATGGTAAAGCAAAAAGTTGCGCCGTTTCTTGCTTAATTTTTTTATCGTAAGGTAAAACAACCAACTATTATCTACACTTAGTGTTGTGAAGTGTACTTCTGTGAAACAGGGAGTCGTTA
This sequence comes from Alteromonas alvinellae, assembly GCF_902705805.1. Classification (NCBI taxonomy): domain Bacteria; kingdom Pseudomonadati; phylum Pseudomonadota; class Gammaproteobacteria; order Alteromonadales; family Alteromonadaceae; genus Alteromonas; species Alteromonas alvinellae. The sequence continues at coordinate 24,153 of NZ_CACSIH010000063.1, forward strand.
CTTAATGAAAAAGCCCGCTTTGCGATGGCTGTCCGACATTTACGCTTTTACCACATCGAAAATAGTGCTGCTAGCGTTAGCAGTGCTGGTGATGTGCGTGTCTAAAGTAAATGCGTCGGAACTTAACGTCATGGTGAATGAAAGCGTAATGGTTGCTGAGCTTAATCGCTCTGAGCTTCGTCAAATCTTTACAGGACAGCGTCAGTACTGGGACAACGGCACTAAAATAACGGTTTTTGTACTGCAAGACACCGACGAATTACATCGTCAGTTTTGTCGCGATATTCTTCAAATGTTTCCCTATCAGTTATCTCGGCTTTGGGATCAAATTACCTATTCCGGCCAAGGTATTACACCTATCAGAGTGACCTCTTATCAAGCCTTAGTAGATGCACTGGAAAATACAGAAGGTGCTATTGGTTACGTTGAGCGAACTGATATCGTTAAGCTAAGACGCGTTGAGGTAGAACTAAAATGAAAAATCACATTGCTTTTGCGCTCGCTATAGTTAGTTCATTTGCTGTTGATGCGCAAACAGACTTCACATGGCATGGCTATGTCTCACAAGGCATTACCCAGTCGAAAGACAGTAGTTTTATCACCGACGACAATAACGTCACCGGTGAACTCACCGAGATTGGCTTAAATGGTTATTATCAACTTTCAGAAAACATTTCTATCGCTGGGCAAATTAACTACCTAGACGGTGGTAACCGTTTCGAGCAGGGTGCTCGACTCGATTATTTATTTGTTGATTGGAAACTGCCCAACTTACCTGGCGGGTGGCGTGGAAAAATTCACGCGGGGCGTTTTAAAAATACCCATTGGCTATATTCCTCTACCAGAGACGTCCCTCAAACGCGATATACCTCAGTGTTGCCTCAATCGGTCTATTTTGACGGCTTTCGAGATGTTGCACTGGGCAGTAACGGCATTTTGACCAGCTTTTCTCACTACGGTAAAGAATATACGTGGGAGCTGAACTGGAGTTACGGACGCTCAAATATCAATGACTCTCAGCGCGACTTTCTTTTAGGCAATGAAGCTAAAGGGAAAATAAAACAAGACTTTGTGCACCAAGTAAGCGTGTTTTTACAGCCCTCATCCATGACGTGGAAAATAGGAGCGAGTTGGCTTAATTCTGATTTCAGATATATGCCATCGCAAGATGATAATCGATTGTCAGGCCGGGCTAATGTAGAACGATTTATGCTTTCAGCGCAGTATTTTTCTGAGAATTGGGAAGTATCTGCTGAACTGCTTCGTGAAAAGCAAGATAGCCAAGGACTGTTTGCGCCAGATTTCGCTGAGAAGCGCACTGGAGAAGGCGGCTTTGTTCAATTTAGGTACCTTTTTAACAACCACGTTAGTGGCCTGTTGGGCTACGATACGTACATTAATGATACCTCCGACAGTGATGGCAAGGACCTAGAGGCAAGGACAGGAGGCCTTATCCCAGCTTATTTTGGGTATCAAGATACGTACACGTTGGGTTTACGTTGGGACATTGCACCAAAATGGAGAATCCAGGGAGAGTATCACTGGGTTGAGGGGGCGACTCGCGTGGTGAGTTTATTGAACCGTGATGTGGCATCTCACGCTGATAAACATTGGAAAATGTGGTCAATACAGTTCATGTATTGGTTTTAAGGGTAATAAATGAAGGTTCAGGTATCTTTTACCACTAAAACCATCGCTATATTACTGGCAATGGTTTTAACCGTGACCATTGTAATCTCTACCGTGCTAATTCAAGAGTCTGAGGCGCAGGTTGTGCTGCAGCAGCGTGAAAGCCAAATCAGCAATCAACATCGCGTGCAGTTGTTTGAAGATATTCTCCATAGCCGCATGATCACCCTTATTGATATCATAAGCCGAAGGAATGGCGCGTACTCGAACAACCTCGAAGAACTCCACAGCACTTTAGATGAGCTAAGTGAGTATCTAACGCTAAATTTTCAAGTGGAAACACTCTATTTATTCGATCATAAAGGCGTTGTTGGGCAGCCAACGTATCCTGTTAACAGCACTATTGATCGGCTTGTAGATACTACCCGTGCAACATTTGAAAGTCGCTCATTACTGGTGTGCGAAAGTGTATGCACTCACTATATCTCAATACCCATAATGGCCCCGAGTGATAAAGTGCCGGTTATTATTGTCTCTACTTCTATGCGGGAACTATTGTACTTGTTCAGTCGGGCAACCGATATGCATAAGGTGGCGATTGTTCGGTTGGTTGAGTCTTCAGCAGGTAAGTTTACATTAAAGGTGGCGAGCCAAGTAACCGCAGCCAATCGCCAGTACTTAAATTCACTTATTGATGCCTTGCCGGCTAACTGGCGCGTTGATGACTTGGTTATTAAAGGAGTGAATGTAAGGTTAGACAGCCAACAGCTTTTAGTAAGTCTACTGCCTTTTGATCATGCTGCTGGCGACCATCCCTATTTGCTCATAGTGCAGGACGTGTCGGCTATGATGCGACAAAACGAGCAATACCGATACGTTGTTATCTCCAGCGCCATAGGTTTGTTTTTGCTTTTCTCAGCGCTACTTTATCTTTTCTTAAATCAATACCGCACAAGGCTTTTAGACATAAGCGAGCGCCTGCCTATGCTGGCGGAGCATAAGTTCAGTGAGTTTTATACCGTTGCGGCCAAGCGCCGAAAACTGCCTGTGTTTAAGCTAACTGACGAACTGGATGTGGTTGAGGAAGCGGCGAACGATTTAGCGCGCCAGCTAGAAAGCTTTGATGGTCAAATGGCAATCAATACCGCTAAGCTTGAAAAAATGGCAATGTTCGACGTGCTCACTGGACTCCCTAATCGCAATATGCTGACGTTTCAAATAGAGAAACAATTGGCCAATTCTCTGCGAGACGAAAGACTGGTTGCCCTGATGTTCATGGACTTAGATGACTTTAAGAAGGTTAACGATAGTCATGGTCACGACGTGGGCGACAAGCTCCTCAAAGCCGCAGCGATGCGAATTTCAAAACCTATTCGGGAATCTGATATTGCGTCTCGTTTTGGTGGCGATGAATTTGTTGTTTTGCTGTCTAACATAGAAAGCAAAAAGCATGTTGATACTGTTGCGCAAAAAATTATAGGCGAATTCCAAGAGCCTATCATTGTTGATGGCGTTACCTTTTATGTCTCAATCAGTATTGGTATTGCCATAACCAATCATTCTCGTGCCACGCCGGTGGAACTGTTACGTCACGCCGATATTGCAATGTACGAAGCTAAGGCAAAGAAAGGCGCTGCGTTCAGGGTGTATGATGCCACCATGAACCTCAAGGTAATGCAAAAGGTTGAGTTAGAATCTGAAGCTCGTGAAGCCCTTAGAGGTAACCAGTTCAGCCTCGCCTTGCAACCGCAAATTGACATGCACAGCGGCAAGCTTATGGGCTTTGAAGCACTATTGCGCTGGTATCACCCTAAAAAAGGGCATATTTCACCAGGTGATTTTATTCCACTGCTTGAAAATACGTCGTTTATGCTCGAGCTAGATTACTGGGTTATCACGCGCTCCACCCATTTGGTACGTGAGCTTAAAAATAGTGGCTATCCAGATATTAAAGTGGCAATTAACTTATCGGCGGGACAGGTCCTCGACCCCAGCTTACCTGAGTTTTTACAACACCAAATCATCAAAAATGATATTGCGCCTGACCAAGTTTGCCTAGAGCTAACGGAAACCGTTTTGGTCTCAGACATCAAACGGGCAACGGAAATAATGCAAACCATACGTGATATGGGTTGTATGTTAGCCATTGATGACTTTGGAACCGGCTATTCATCATTGAGCTATTTAAAATCATTGCCAGCCGATTACATAAAGGTCGATCGTTCTTTTGTTGCCAATATTGCCAGCAGCGCAGACGACAGAAATATTGTGCATTCCACCATATCTATGGTGCGTAATATGGGTATGCAGGTGGTAGCTGAAGGCATTGAAACCAATGAGCAGTATGAATTGCTTTGTCATTTCGACTGCCATCAGGGCCAGGGCTATCTTATTAGCCGACCTATACCAGAGGTAAACCTCTGGGACACATTAAGAGACAAAGTTGAAAACGGCTTCTGGAAAGACTTTGCGTAGCGCATAAAGATATTGCGCGTCATTTGGAAGGTTTTTCCAGTGAGTGTGTTGAATAATTTACAAACTTAGTCGACAAACCCATTAAATACAGCGCAAGGGTGTGTACCCTTTCACGCGCTTTCATTACACTAGCGGTTTTTATACACCTACACTCGGAGAATGGCATGTCTGCGGCATTTATTTCTCATTTGCAATCGCAAATTGAAGCCACAAAAGAAGATGGTTTGTACAAAAAAGAGCGTGTTATCACGTCGCAACAACAAGCAGATATTGGTGTTGCTGGTGGTGAGCATGTCATAAACTTTTGTGCCAACAACTACCTTGGTCTTGCAAACAACGAAAGCTTAATTGAAGCAGCGAAAGAAGGCTTGGACAGTCATGGTTTTGGTGTAGCATCTGTGCGATTCATTTGCGGTACACAAGACATTCACAAGCAGCTAGAAGCTTCTATCAGCGACTTCTTAGGTACAGAAGATACCATTCTTTATCCGTCTTGCTTCGACGCTAATGGCGGTTTATTTGAAACTCTGCTTGGACCAGAAGATGCCATTATCTCTGACGCGCTAAACCACGCCAGTATCATTGACGGCGTTCGCCTTTGTAAAGCTAAGCGCTATCGTTACGCCAATAACGACATGGCCGCGTTAGAAGAGCAGCTAAAGCAAGCCGATGCCGACGGTGCGCGCTTTAAAATTATCGCTACTGACGGTGTATTCTCAATGGACGGTGTCATTGCCGACCTCGCCTCAATATGTGACCTTGCCGACAAATACGATGCCATGGTTATGGTTGACGACTGCCATGCAACAGGCTTCTTGGGTGAAAACGGTAAAGGCAGCCACGAATACTGTGGTGTGATGGGCCGTGTCGATATTATCACTGGCACCCTAGGGAAAGCCCTTGGCGGCGCCTCAGGCGGCTACACATCGGGCAAAAAAGAGGTTGTAGAATGGCTACGTCAGCGCTCACGACCTTACTTATTCTCTAACTCTGTTGCGCCACCTATTGTTTCAGCGTCACTTAAAGTGTTTGAAATGATGAAAGAAGGCGATGAGTTACGCGCTAACTTGTGGCGAAATGCCAATCACTTCCGCAAGCGCATGGAAGACGCTGGCTTTACCCTTGCCGGAAAAGATCACGCTATTATCCCTGTAATGCTTGGCGATGCCCGCCTAGCCAGCGAAATGGCCGACAAGCTGCTAGAAAAAGGCATATATGTTATCGGCTTCTCTTACCCTGTAGTACCAAAAGGGCAAGCCCGAATTCGTACGCAAATGTCGGCAGGTCATAGCCTTGAACACGTTGATAAAGCCATCGATGCTTTCATTGAAGTGGGCCGTGAAATGGGAGTGATCTCATGAAGTCGCTTGTAAAAGCAAAAGCGGAAAAAGGTATTTGGCTTCAAGACACGCCAAAGCCTGAAGTAGGGCATAACGACCTACTGATTAAAATTCGCAAAACCGCTATTTGCGGTACAGACATGCACATATACAACTGGGACGAGTGGTCGCAAAACACGATCCCAGTGCCTATGGTAGTCGGTCACGAATACGTGGGCGAAGTAGTGGGTATGGGCCAAGAAGTGAAAGGCTTCAACGTTGGCGATCGCGTATCTGGAGAAGGCCACATTACCTGTGGTCACTGCCGTAACTGTCGTGCTGGGCGTGTTCATTTATGCCGTAACACAGAGGGTGTGGGCGTAAACCGTCCTGGTGCTTTCGCAGAGTATTTGGTAATTCCCGCATTCAACGCATTTAAAATTCCGGACAATATCAGCGACGACCTCGCGTCTATCTTCGACCCGTTTGGTAATGCCGTTCACACAGCGCTAAGTTTTGACCTAGTCGGTGAAGATGTGCTTATTACAGGTGCTGGACCTATCGGGATTATGGCTGCAGCAGTTGCTAAGCACGTAGGTGCGCGACATGTTGTTGTTACCGACATCAACCCCTATCGTCTTGAACTGGCTAAAAAAATGGGTGCTACCCGCGCTGTTGACGTAAGCAAAGAAGATTTGAAAGATGTCATGAACGAGTTAGGTATGACAGAGGGCTTCGATGTGGGCCTTGAAATGTCTGGTGTGCCCGTAGCCTTTAGGGACATGCTGAACAAAATGAATCACGGCGGCAAAATTGCCATGCTGGGTATTCCTCCGCAAGACGTGGCTATCGACTGGAACCAGGTTATCTTCAAGGGTTTGGTGATAAAAGGTATCTATGGGCGAGAAATGTTCGAGACCTGGTACAAAATGGCAAGCTTACTACAAAGCGGCCTTGACCTTTCACCTATCATCACCCATACCTTTTCCGTTGATGACTTTCAGAAAGGGTTTGATACCATGGGGTCAGGACATTCAGGTAAAGTTATTTTGGATTGGCAGTAATGACAACATTCTCACACATTAGCGTAAACGACGTGGCTAACTTTGAAGGCAACGTCACCATTGTGGATATTCGCGATCCTCAATCGTTTGCTAATGGCCATATGCCCAATGCGGCACCGCTAAACAACGACAACTTTGGTACGTTTATTGACCAAACACCCAAAGATATCCCAGTGGTTGTGGTGTGTTATCACGGCGTGAGCAGCCAGCAGGCTGCCCAAGTGATTGCTCAGCAAGGCTTTGAAACCGTTTATAGTATGGACGGGGGCTTTGAAGCGTGGCGACAGGCGAACCCGGTAGTAACCGAATAGCGATTTAACAAAGGTGCACAATGTGCACCTTTGTTTTATGTTTTGCAGGCTCTTAACTAATTCAGTATAAAGAGTGAATATAACGCGCTACGGTATCATGCCCTTGTACGCGTATCATGCATTCACACTCTACTGCTTTCGGGGTAATAACTAGCTTATGGGTCATCCTTTAATTGCGTTTAACCAGCAAAGTCCAGCGCACCTTCTCGCCAACTATTTAACCAGTCAGGATATCAACGCTAAGGTCGTACAGCACGACAAAGAATTCGTGGTTGTACTGGATAACAGTGAGCATATCGATCGCGCAAAGGTTATCGCAGAAGATTTTTTAGCAAATCCAACAAACCCTAAATATCAGCAAGCGGCTTGGGAGAGTGGTAAAAACGTACAGCTGGCCCCATCAGGCAATGGCTTTTCGCTTAGTAAAATAATGTCCGATGCCGTTAAAGCGCCGTTTACCTCTGTGGTGTTTATGCTGTGCGTGGCGGTGTACCTATTATCTTTATTTGGGTTATTTGCCCCCATAGCACAGCACTTACTTATGCAGCCGTTTTCTGTTTTGTTACAAAATCACGAGTGGTGGCGGCTACTTGGCCCTGCGTTTATTCATTTTTCAGTACTTCACATCGTATTTAACTTACTCTGGTGGGCCATGTTGGGAGCCAAGATTGAGCGTACGTTGGGCATAAGCATGCTGCTGATTGTTTTTGTCATATCAGCTACGGTTTCAAATGCTGCACAAGCGCTATTTAGCGACCCAGTACAAGGTAATTTACTCTTGTTTGGCGGTCTATCTGGTGTGGTGTATGCCGTGATGGGCTTTGTTTGGTGGCTTGGCTGGCTGCGGCCAAGCTGGGGCTTATCGCTGCCAAACTCTATCGTTGGCTTCATGCTGGTATGGCTTGTACTTGGCTATGCCGACATTCTGTGGGTGAGTATGGCAAATGCAGCGCATACGGCCGGCCTTATCTCTGGCTGCCTACTCGCTGCCACGCTAAGCTTAGGTTCTGGTAAGCGTTAGCAATTAATAAGTGCAGGGCTTTGATTGCAAAGGTGCTAAAGCGTTCATGAATTAAAGCGTATAAATATGGGGCTGCAAGCTGCCCTAACCTAGAGAATTGGCGTATTACACGCTAAGACGTAAATGGTAAAACTGCTATAGAAACAAAAAGCGAGCTGATTAAAAGCTCGCTTGTTCATTGGCCTGGGCAGCGTTTTTTCTGCTTAAGCGCCCTGATATAAGTACTTAGTAAAGATAACGTTCTTAATCACTTCACCACCGGTTTCTTGCTGCATGTGCTCTTGAAGCGCTTTTAAAATAGCGCGACGAATATCTTCACGGCCGGTGAGCGACTTTACTTTCTCTGCAGGCTGCTGCCCGAAAATTTCAATGGCGGTAGAGCGTAGCAGCGGCATATGGTGCTCTGCAATTTCCAGCTGGTTCACATCGTGAATCATTAATTCAAGCGATACACGAACATAACCCAGCTTCTGTGCGCTATCGCTAATATAGTTGGTAACAATCTCTGGCTCTAGGCCCAAATAAGCGTAGTTGGCTTTATCTTGTGCCAATGCTGAGCTGCAACCAAAAACAAACAAACTAACCGCAAATACACGTAAAACAAGTGACTTAAACATAGTGAAGCCTGAAACACCAAAGTAATAGATTCAACAGGTAGTTTAGCAAATCTCTGATCAAACACACTACTGCAAAAGTTTAACCAAGTGAAAATATTCTTACATGACGTGTTATCATACTAACAGATTCATTATTCGGGCTTTTCGTGTGAGTTTTAATGCCACTTTTCCAGTGGGTTTGGCGGTTGACTGGCAAGCACCTTCTGGCATCACAATTCCTAATGCGCAGCTAAAAAACTGGCTGTTAGACACAGGGTCATTAACGGAGCGAGTACAGTCCTTAAGTGACCATTTTTCGCTGGAGCTTATTGGGCAGCGCACGCAGATACCTCACGACAACGAGTTATCGCTATTACACAATAACGGCAATACCAGTTATCAAGCTCGGGAAATTCTACTGTGCGGTAACCATCAACCTTGGGTATTTGCACGCTCTATTATTCCTCAAGCGTTTGTAGACAGAGAGCTGTCTGACTTAGGTCGCGAGCCATTGGGTAAGCGCTTATTTAACGACACGCGGTTCATCCGTTCAGAATTCCAATTGTGTACTGCCCAGGCTTCTCAGTTTGGTCTTAACAGTAACCAAGTATTGTGGGGAAGACGTTCGTTGTTTACGTTAGACAATTACAGCATGATAGTGGCAGAAGTTTTTCTTCCTCATTCTCCGGCTTACGGTCAGTCAGCGACAAGCGAAAAGGAAAGCGAACAGCAATTATGAAACACAATTGGAATGCATACGCGCGACTTATGCGCCTAGATAAACCTGTCGGTATTTATTTACTGCTATGGCCTACATTGTGGGCCCTGCTAATGGCGGCTAAAGGTTTACCGCCTTTAGGTATTACACTTATCTTTGTGGCTGGCGTAGTCGTAATGCGTTCCGCGGGCTGCGTTATCAACGACTATGCTGACAGAAAAGTGGACGGACGCGTAAAGCGCACAACACAGCGTCCGCTTGCAACGGGCGAAGTGAAACCTAAACAAGCGCTGCAGCTATTTGGTGCACTTATCGCCATTGCGTTTATATTAGTGCTGTTTCTTAACTGGCAAACTGTCGCATTATCTGTTGTGGCGCTTTTGCTTGCTGCAAGTTACCCCTTCATGAAGCGTTATACCCACTTGCCGCAGGTGGTATTAGGTGCTGCGTTTGGGTGGGCCATTCCCATGGCTTTTATGGCCGTACTAGAAACTGTACCAACGTACGCTTGGTGGTTATTTATTGCTAACTTACTATGGACAGTAGCGTACGACACCATGTACGCCATGGTAGACCGCGACGACGATTTGCAAATAGGCGTTAAATCTACCGCTATATTGTTCGGTAAAAACGACGTATTAATTGTGATGATGCTGCAGGCCTTGGCGCTAACCATTTTGTGGTGCATAGGTTTAACAATCAATGCGACATGGCCTTACTACACGGCCGTGCTGTTCTCTGCTTTGCTATGCGTGCGCCAATATCAGCTTATTAAACGCCGCCAGCGAGAAGGCTGTTTCACCGCGTTTATTGAAAACCACTACATTGGTTTAGCCATTACGCTTGGTACGGCGCTGCATTTTTGTTTGGTTTAACAGTAAAAGTAACTAGCCCAATACAAACCATTACTAATGACATTCAGCTACAAAAAAAGCGCCATGAAGGCGCTTTGAGTTTTCTATAAGCTGTGAGCCACTACTTTTCTGCTAGTTTCGCTTCAAGCTCGGCAATGCGACTTTCCATAGCGTCTAGGTTTTCGCGAGTGCGAATAAGCACCTGGCTTTGAATATCGAACTCTTCGCGAGTCACTAAGTCAAGTTTCGACAGCTGCGACTGCAATACTGTTTTCACTCGGCCTTCTGCTTCTTCAGCCATATTTTTAACGCCTGGTGGTACGGCATCAGCAATTTGTTTCGCTAAATCTTCGAGTTTCTTCGGATCCAACATGGAATTCCCTTATAATGCGCAGCTCAAAATATGAAAGCTATTCTATCGGTATCGTCGCGACATGCAATGAAAACCGTGTTACGCCCAAATGTACGTTGTTTTAGGAATTAAATGAAACTAAATGAAGCTCAAGAATCTGCAGTAACCTATGTGTCTGGCCCATGTTTGGTGCTGGCGGGGGCGGGTAGTGGTAAAACGCGCGTAATTACCAACAAAATTGCTCATTTAGTTAGAAACTGCGATATGCCAGCACGCTATATTGCAGCGGTAACCTTTACCAACAAAGCAGCACGTGAAATGAAAGAGCGTGTAGCACAAACCTTGGGTAAACCAGAAGCACGCGGGTTAAAAGTATCGACCTTCCACACCATGGGTTTAACCATTATCAAAGCCCATGTGAAAGATCTTGGTTTAAAGCCGGGCTTCTCGTTATTCGACGATAAAGACTCGTTTGCCCTGCTAAACGACCTAACATCCGACACTCTCGATGGAGATAAAGACCAGCTTCAGCTTTTACAAAGCTGCATATCGAATTGGAAAAACGACCTGATCTTGCCTGATGCTTTATTAAAATCAGCTACCAGCACGGGCGAGCGAGAGTTTGCAGAAGCCTACAAGCGCTATCAAGACAACCTAAAAGCCTATAACGCACTAGATTTTGACGACCTTATTCTGCTGCCTACACTGCTTTTAAAAAGTAGCGAAACAATAAGAGCCAAATGGCAGAGCAAAATTCGCTACCTGTTGGTGGATGAATACCAAGATACCAATACCAGCCAGTACGAGTTGGTAAAGCTATTGGTTGGCGAGCGCGCACGTTTTACTGTAGTTGGCGACGACGACCAGTCTATCTACTCATGGCGTGGTGCAAAGCCGCAAAATCTACATTTGCTACAAGAAGATTTCCCGCGACTGAACGTGATTAAGCTGCAGCAGAACTACCGCTCGTCAGGGCGTATTCTGCATTGCGCGAATATTCTAATTCAGAACAACCCTCACTTGTTCGATAAAACCCTGTTCTCTGAACTGCAGTACGGCGAGCCGCTTAAAGTGATAGAGGCAAAGAACGAAGAACATGAAGGTGAGCGAGTGGTGGCAGAGCTGCTGGCGCACAAGTTTATGAACCGCACTCAGTTTAAAGACTACGCCATTTTGTATCGCGGAAATCACCAAAGCCGTATCTTTGAAAAGCTGTTAATGAGTAACCGCATTCCTTACAAAATAAGCGGTGGCATGTCGTTTTTTGGTCGTGCCGAAGTGAAAGACATCATGGCCTATTTACGGCTATTGGTGAATCAGGACGACGATAACGCTTTGCTTCGCATCATTAACACGCCAGGGCGCGGTATAGGCCGCGCTACGCTAGAAAAGTTGGGTAACTTTGCCAATAGTTTAGGCGTGTCTATGTTCGAAGCGGCGACCCACCCAAATTTAAATAGTGTGCTGCCCGACAAAGCCTTTCATTCGGTATCGACTTTTGCCCGCTGGGTAGTGGAGTTATCGGACAATGCCGAGCGTGGCAACACCGCTGATGCAGTACGCACCATGATCCGCACCATGGGTTATGAAGAATGGCTATATGAAACCAGCGCTAGCCCCAAAGCCGCTGAAATGGCTATGGCCAACGTAAGTACCTTATTTGGCTGGGTTAACGATATGCTGGAAGGCAACGACCTAGACCAACCCATGACCTTAACTGAAGTGGTGAATCGCTTGATATTGCGCGACATGATGGAGCGCGGCGAGGATGATGGGGAAGGGGACCAGGTCCAGCTAATGACTCTGCATGCTTCAAAAGGTTTGGAGTTTCCCATTGTGTTCTTAGTGGGCATGGAAGAGGGTTTACTACCCCACCAAAGCAGCATTGATGAAGACAACGTAGAAGAAGAGCGCCGACTAGCCTATGTAGGTATTACCCGAGCTCAACGTGAGTTAGTATTTAGTCTTGCCAAGGAGCGCCGTCAGTTTGGTGAAATAATTAATCCAGAGCCCAGCCGCTTTTTATTTGAACTGCCACCCGATGACGTACAGTGGGAAAACCAAAAGCCAAAAGTTACCAAAGAAGAGCGCCAGCAAAAAGCACAGGTAGGCATTGCTAATTTAAGAGGCATCTTAGGGAAGAAGTAGTAATGTTGAAAGTGCAAGTTAGTACTTACTTTTAGCTTGCTACTGATGCCATATCTAGCACTTTTGCGTGCTTTAAAATTTTGCCCTGACCGTATGAACATTCAATTTCACTAAGGGCTTCCAGCTGCGCCTCAGAGTCCACACCCTCTGCGATAACCTGAAACTTCAGGTGTTCAGAAATAAGCATGACTGATTGAATAAGCTTTAAATTGCGTTGGGAACGCGGAAGTGACTTCACAAATCGATGATCAATTTTTATGAAATCGAACGGGTAAGCAAACAAGTAGCTAAGTGAAGCCAAACCACTGCCAAAGTTATCAAGAACTAGCGTTACGCCAGCGCGTTTAAGCTTTTTAATTGCCGGTAAGATGAACTGCGAGCGTCGGTTCAAGTCATTCTCATCGAACTCAAATACTAGCTGGCTAGGTGCTACGTTAGAAGATGCAATTACATCAATCATTTGATTAACCATAGAAGCCTGTAGTAAATGATTAATCGAAACGTTAACCGCTATCTTATTTATGGGCTCATCGGTATTTTCATAGTGCTTCAGCAAATCGCAGGCTTTGCTTAGCTGGAACAAATCAAGGTCTAGCGTTAGGCCGCTGTGCTCAGCCACTTGTCTAAACTGCTCTCGGGCTATTTTGCCGTAGGCCGGATGAGACCAGCGAATATACATTTCTTTGTACAGCGTGCTGCTGTCATTTAGGTTAATCACTGGCTGCAAAAAGTAATCGAACTCTTCTTCACGCAGGGCGCGCCTAAACTCATTTTCAAGCTCAAGCTCTTCTATCAGCCTATCGCGCATGCTCTTATCAAACATGACATAGCGGCCACGCCCGAGGGTTTTCGCTTGGTACATAGCAGCGTCAGCATCGCGTAGTACCTCGTCGGCGCTGCGATAATAGGTTTCTAAGTGTGCGATACCCACACTGGCGCCAGAATACATTTCGCGGCCATCCAGTAAAAATGGCTCTGAAATAGATGCAATAATGCGGCAGGCTACTTCTTCAACATCCGCCTCATCTTCAAAGTTATCCAATAGTACAACAAACTCATCTCCCCCTAAGCGGGCTAATAAGTCGTGACCGCGAATACACAGCGCAATGCGTTTGGCGACCTCAATTAAAAACTCGTCGCCCGCGTGGTGACCTAGCGTGTCGTTAATAACTTTAAAGCGGTCTAAGTCGATAAATAAAACCGCGAATAAGTTATCGCTGTAACGTTGCTTACTGGCAATGGCTAGTTCTAATCTGCTGGTGAACATAGCGCGGTTAGGTAAGTCGGTTAATGAGTCGTGGTGAGCGTCGTGAATTAGCTTAAGCTCAATCTCTTTACGCTCTTCAATTTGCTGCTTGAGAAACTTATTCGTGCGGTTAAGCTCTGCGGTGCGCTCTTTCACGCGCTCCTCAAGCTCAATGTTATAGCGCTGCATCGACTCGGTGTTGCGCTTGCGCTCAATGGCTACAGCAATATGGTGCGAAACAAAGCGAAGTAGCTCTTGGTCGCGGGAGTTATATTTTGCCAATTTACCGTAAGTTTGCACTGCAATAACCCCGGCTATTTCCCCTTCAACAACAAGCGGGGAGCCAAGCCAAGAGTTAGCGCTATTTAGCATGTTCTGAGCAACCGTAACATCTAGATCCCCCGACTCAGCCAGCTCTAGTACTTTTGGTGGGTTAATTAGTTCGGCTTGCCCTGTACGTAAAACGTATTCGGTAAGCCCTAAACCAAGTGGTCTAGCGCTGATTTCTTTTTGCTTCGTGTCGCTGAAATACGGAAACTCCAGCATCTCTTTATCTTTGTCGAGAATTGCTATGTAGCAATTAGGGGCACTGATCAGCCGAGCAAGAATATCGTGTAGGCTGGAATAAAAGGCATTCATATCGCCTTCTAGAGTGGCCGCCAATTCAGAAATTTCAAACAGCGCTTGCTGTAGCGACTCTACTTTTTGTCGTTCTAAAATTTCTTCTTGAAGGTCGTCGTTTATCTTTCGAAGTTGGCGGGTGCGTTCGCGGATGGTACGTTCGGTAAGTTCTCGGTTCTTTACTCTGTCAACGGTGGTAACAATGTGCTGAGAGACAAAAAGCAAAACTTCTAAATCTTCTTGTGTGTAATGCACGCCCTCATCGTAGGTTTGCACCACCATCGCCCCGATAACTTGGCTTCCTCGTTTTAAAGGTACGCCTAACAGTTCATAGGGTTGTGAACCCACCAATTTAATATCGTGTTCAGAGGCAAAGGTTTCTTCTTCGTCGCGCTTGTAGAAAAGGTGGTTACCGGTTCTAAGAATGAACCCCGTCATGCCATCCATTAACGACTCGGCGGGCAATTGGTGAACCGTTTGCTCGTCGAATTCATCTACAAAATAAGCGAAATCGACAACGTGGTTTTCAGGTTCGTAGAAGGCAACAAAGAAGTTGTCGGCATTCATAAAATCGGCAATGATTTCGTGAATAGCGGAGTAAAGGCGGTTAAGGTGACTTACAGAACTGGCAAGTTCGGAAATATCAAAAAGCGCCTTCTGAACACGTTCAGCGCGCTTATATTTGTCAGTGAGTTGTTGAAGCTGCGGTATAAGTTCGCGCAGTTCTTCTTCCGTCAACTCATGTTGCGTCGAATCTTGTGACATTCCGCTCGCCAGTAAAAAAAGTAACGTTTCCCAACGAGTTAAATTACCCGATTAGAGGGTAAAACGCTACTTTTTCCATCAAGTTGTTGTGATTGTGTAGGTATTAGATACCTTCAATCATGTACTCAATAGCTGCTTTAATTTCGTCATCAGAGCAATTGCCACAAGTTCCACGAGGGGGCATAGCATTGATACCGTTTAGAGCATTTTGCCATACACCGTCAAGGCCGCGTTCGTCTAGACGAGGCTGCCAATCTGCTGCATTTTGAAGTTTAGGAGCACCTAAAACACCTGCTGCGTGGCAAGCTACACATGCAGAGTTGTAAACTTCTTCACCAGACTTCGCGCCGCCCGCTGCGCCAGCACTACCTTCTGCCGCTGCACCTGCAACGTGTACTTGACCTAACGGCTTAATGCGCTCGGCAATTTCATCGTTACTCATTTCTTGTGCTTGTGCTGCAAAAACAGTTAGCGCAGTAGCAGCAACAGTTAACCAAGTCTTTAATTTCACATCTGTCTCCAGGCAATGATGAATTTGTTTAAAATATAACTGGCCAGATTATAACGGTTAATTGGGGCTGAACAACTATTTGAGGCCAATTACCTATAAAAAGTAAGGATTTTTAACACTTATGCCAAGCCATCTAAAGAGATTTTAATAAATGAGTTGAAGCCAGCCCGTGGCGTCAGTATTATTACGCCCCGTTTGCGGCATACGTTTAGCCGCAGTGCTCTTGAAGCAAGAGTTCAATACATTAAACGTTCAGTGGTTACCTCACTGCATCTACAAACCGTCCTTAGCTCAGCTGGATAGAGCGCGGCCCTCCGGAGGCCGAGGTCAGAGGTTCGAATCCTCTAGGGCGGGCCATTACCTTTTCCAAGATAGCGTTAACTCTTCTTGATCCATAGAGGCGGCTTTCGCTTGTTTTGCTATGTTGCCAAGCAGTTTTTTCGTGTATTCAACTTTGTTAATAAAACATCAAATATAGCTAGTAGTGACGTAACCCTTTAAGTATGGCCACTTAATAAAAAGCGTTAGTTAACTAATTAAAAATGGCGAGTTATGGGTTTAATGGTCAAATATGGTGTTTTATGTGTCAAATGATGTGTCTTTCTATTCTGCCCATTGGGAAAGACTTGATGAGTCCGTGGGTCTTTGCTTATTGAAGCATGTACGGCTTCTTAGACAGAGGAGCTTTCTAGAAAACTCGCTATTTTGCGTAAGCAGGTGAGTGTACGCTCGGCAATAATTTCACCAACATGCATGTCAAAAGTCGTATTTGCTTGCTTGAAAGAGGCGTGTAATGCTGGCTCTACCTTTTTACTCAAATATGCCATGATAGCGAGGGCTTGTGCTTCAGGTATCCCTTGTTTTTTAGCGTGCTCAGGCCAGTGTCTGGCCAAAATTTCGTTCCACTTGTAATGTGTATTCTTGCTGTGGACTTTCATTGCCATCTTTATTTTCTTCGCTTGAATATTTCCTTGTCCAAAGTATGGGTAAGCACTTAACACATCATAAATGGGTGTTAGTCGATAACCATCCTGATCTAATGCGATGCTAAAGTTTTTCCCATGTCCATCAATTGCAGCAAGTAGCCAAAATACAATTTGGACACGCAGAAATTCGAGTCTATCTTCGTATGCGTTTTTAGAACCAGATAGCAGGTTCATTATCTGCTGAGAGCCTGGGCCGCCCTTTTCCTCATACTTTGAACCACTCACTTTCCCTAGTGCTTGACATATATCTTCTTGAGGAAGTCGGAAAATAGTACCTTCATCAATTCTGCGATCAAATCGTTCAACCACAAGTACTTTCTGATCTTCAAACTGTGCAATCTCACAATTTGCCACATTCAAACCGAGGTTTTTCATGAATGTTTGGCAGAACCATTCATTGTCTACACTCGAAGATAAGTTTATTCCTAAATTCTCGTGGTGAAGAATAGGAGGCTTTATTATGTGTGTAGTTGGCGTTGAACCCTGTGGTTGACACCATTTATTTTCCCAAAGGGTTAGCGCTGTCTTTTCTTGTGCACCAGCAAGAGAAATTCTGAAATCATTTTCTGAGTTCATACCCAACATTTTATTAAGGCGAGTATTTCTAATGGTTTGGGCTACATCTGCGTCAGACAAAGGAGTAAGTGATAGCGAGGGAGCTTCTCGAGTGGTGGGCTCTGTTGTGAATGTGAGTGCTCCAACACAATCTTTGCCAATTTTAGCCAACAAGTCGAAAGGTTTGGCACTATCTGCACCTAAACGGTCTTTTATGTGTTCTCTTATAGCGCCTGTATCCGGTAGTAAGTTTTCAAAATAAGCATGTACGGCATCGCCCGTTATCTCTGCGTTTTGCATCGGCAGACTGAGAGAAATTGCACGGCCACCCTCAACTTCAAGCCATTCTGTGGTGTATTTAAAGCTCAAACGTCCTTTTTTTGAATAAAGCTCACCTACTGGAAACCCGTTCATTGAACAATAAAGTGTGCGGGTGTGTGATTTTCGTCCCATTAAAATCTCAGTGACTTTTTCGTAATTGCAGTTGCTGGTGCTGATACGTCAACGCTAGGTAACTTGCCAACACTAAACTCAAGGTTAAGTGCAGCACACAGTTTGATAAGCATCTCTACCGAGATTTTTTCAGGCTTGGTTTCACAATTTGAAACATCCTTTTGATACACGCCAATACGCTCTGCTAACTCGGCTTGAGTCCAACCTTTAAGTTTCCGACAGTCTCTTATTACAGCGCTTAAATCTTTCGGCGTGTTAACTTTCATAACGGTTCTTGTGCAAAATAATGAATAAATAAAGCTTATATCAAATATGGTATAAAACAAGTTTATGCTTAAATTGGTATAAAACATATGATATTTAATCCTGCAGCGCGTGATTTAAGTTAAGGTTGACTGCTGTGTGTTTATAGCACCTCTACGCGCCTGCAAAAGAACAAAGCAGGAAGTCTGTTAAATGATCAGTTTCACTCCTTTTTAAAGCTTATCAAAGTCATTCCAACGCATAGCAAAGTCGCTATACTGGTTTTCACTACTTTCATTTTTTAAAAACGTATCAACGAGCCCTTCATGTCGCCTCAGACTTTACGTAACCCTAGTTTTGCTCAGTCACTGGTTTGTTTTAGCGTTATTGTCGCGCTAATAGCGGGTGGGTTGTTCGGCTTAGGTATTAGCCTGCACGCGCTTATATTTATGTGTTTATTATGGGCCGGTATCAATGCGTTTAGTTTGGGGTACAGATACCTGCAAATCCGCGAATTAATGACCAGCGCATTAACCCGGGCCATGCCGGCCATCTACATCTTCATTCTTATAGGTATGGTTATCGCCAGCTTTATGCAAAGCGGCACTATTTCAACGCTCATTTATTACGGGTTAAGCTGGCTTAATCCAAGCATATTTCTAGCAGTGGGATTAGTACTTTGTGCGGTAATGTCGGTAGCCACGGGCACCTCGTGGGGAACGGTGGGTACTATGGGCGTAGTGCTAATGGGTATTGGCGCTGCCATGAACATACCACTGCCTATAGTGGCGGCCATGGTGGTATGCGGTGCCACCTTTGGCGATAAAATGTCGCCAGTTTCTGATACCACCAATCTCGCGGCCATGAGTGCGGGCACCAATCTTTATCGGCATATGTACGCCATGTTGTTGACTACACTGCCCAGCTTTCTTCTCACCTTCGTTATTTTCTTGGCATTAGGGTTCAGTTATGCAAACCAGAATTTAAATGTTGAAGATGTAGTTGAAATCAAAGCCGCGCTTGCCAGCCACTATAACCTTGCACCCTACATAACACTGTTACCCTTGGTATCGCTTACAGTGCTAAGCATCAAAAAAGTTACGGCTGAAGTGACTATGTCGTGCAGCATTTTGCTTGCCGTAATCATCGCTATTTTTTACCAAGATACCAACACCATTAGCGTTCTCAATGCACTGTGGGAAAACATCCCACAAAACACGGGTATCGAAAACTTAGATGCGCTTTTAGGTAGGGGCGGCATCAGCAGCATGAGTTGGACGCTACTCCTTGCCCTAATGGCAATCGCACTAGGCGGCATATTACACCGCGCAGGTTTTTTAGCGGCGCTGTTGGCGGGCATTGTTGAACGGGTAAAACGCACGGCAACCTTAATTGCAGTTACCATAGCATCGGGTTTTTTAGGTAACCTAGCTATGGGCGAGGCTTATATATCTATTATTTTAAACTGCCAATTGTTTAAACCAAAGGCTATGTTCTGCTAAATTGTTGCTAT
>NZ_CACSIH010000064.1:0-37558 GCF_902705805.1 Alteromonas alvinellae
GACTGCTTGACCATCTTGAATTTGTACACACGAAGAAAGGCTAGGTCGCCTTTTTTCTGCTCGCCTAGAAGAGGCTCGGCCATTAGCTCCTTAACAGCTTTATCCAAGTCTTTTTTCTGATTCTGATGTAACTTTTTTACTGCTCTCTTAAAATTAGCTGTTTGTAAAACACTGGTAATTTTAGCCAAAATCGTAAGGCTCCAATTTTCCTGCCTCTTTTTCAGCTTTGGAAATAATTGCCTGTTTTACGAATTCGTAAGGCAAATCTGGATTATCTTCCATCATTTCACCTATCTTAGCCCAATGCTCTATCTGTTTTGGCATAGTTCGGTTTAGTGCTTTGCCCATAATTGTAGCTTTCTCAACTAGATCTTGGTCTAGTCTTACGCTCGCGGTTGCCATAGCATGTCTCCTAATGGTTCGTCACCACATTGTAGCAATGCGCTACAGGTGTGGCAAATTGCGTATAACAAACGCATTAACACTAGCTGCGCTCGCTAGGGACAAAAACACTTAGGCTCCCTGCGCTTCGCTTAGTATTGTAGCCTACGTATTTTGCCCGTTATGCGGGTGTTAGGCGCCAAGTTGCACCGCGTTGCGCAATACGCTACGCTCTTCCTATGATTAAGTCATTTAAACATAAGGGTCTGAAGCTCTTTTTCGAAAAAGGGAAAACTTCAGGCATACAGACTAAGCATGCGAAAAAACTTCGTATGCAGTTAGCTGCTATCCATACCGCACAAGATATCGATGACATAAATCTACCAGGCTTTTCTCTACATCAACTTAAGGGAGGAAGGTCAAACATTTGGTCGATATCAGTCAATGGCAACTGGAGAGTAACTTTCGAGTTCACGGATGGTAATGCTTACATCTTAAATTACGAGGATTATCACTAATGAATATGCATAACCCAGCACATCCCGGTGAATTTATTGAGTCCATCTACATGGAACCACACGGCATAAGTTGCAGGGCACTTGCGACCCATCTGGGTGTTGCCGCTTCAACACTCAATCGTGTCGTTAAGGGAAAAAGTGCAGTAACGCCAGAAATGGCATTAAGGCTATCAAAGGTATTAGGTCGCAGCCCTGAGAGTTGGCTTAGTATGCAAGACAACTATGAACTTTGGCAAGCAAAGCAAAATATCAATTTAGATAACGTGCAGCCAATAGATCTGCATGCCACCTAACAATCAAATTAAGTCGCTTCGCTGGGACGCATACACGCAGGGCGGCTTCGTCATTATAGCCCATGCGCCTGCGCCGGTTATTTAAAAGTTAGCCATCAAATGGAGTTGTCAGAAGAATGAATGAAAAAGTTCTAGCTTTGGGTCAAAAATGTTTACGCCTAGTGAACTCTGATAAACGTACATCGAGTTTTCTTGGTGGGAAACCGTTAGTTGGAGCAAAGTTTGACTGGCCTCGGAAAAATGACAAACCTCTAGGGTTCATCGGACAATTAGACTTAAAGGAAATCAATTCAAACAAAGAAATAGATTGGCTACCTCAAACAGGTAGACTTTTATTTTTCTATGATCTAGAGGAGTGGCCTTGGGGCTTTGATCCTAAAGATATTGGTGGTTGGGCAACGCTATACGAAAATGGTGATTCCGATTTATACCCATCTGAATTGCCAGATGATCTTGATTTAGAGTACTTATCTCCGCCAATCAAATACGTTAAATCTAAGAGCTTTATTAGCTATCCCGACGGTCAAAGCCTGGATTTTGAAGCTCTTGGAATTTCAGAGAATGATGAGGATAAGTATTACGATTTTATCGATGAACATTTCGGCAATAAACCACGGCATCAAATTGGTGGTTTTCCAAGTCCTATTCAAGGAGATTCAATGGAAGAGGACTGCCAGTTAGCTAGCGGAGGTGTTTATTGTGGTAACTCTGATGGCTACAACTCCAAGGAAGCTGAAAAGCTAAGACGTGAATTACTCGATTGGAAGTTACTTTTACAATTTGACTCTGATGATGAAATAGGAGCAATGTGGGGAGATATGGGGATGCTGTATTTTTGGGTGCGAGAAAGCGATACTAGAAATTGTGATTTCTCCAAGCCATGGTTGATTTTACAATGTAGCTAAAATGGCTAACAAGCTGTTTAAAAAGAATAAAAAACAACTAGCGCATTATGAAACTTACTTTTTTACCAAGTTTAAACTTACAGCGTGCTGCTGAGTTTACCTTTAATAACATGCGCGATTATTACGCTCAGTTTGCGCCTGATTGGGACGCCGACAAAGTACTTGGAGTTACCGCAGAGCTCATTAATTACGACATTCAAGTAGACAGCGAAACGGTGGGGGTTATGCGCCTTCAATACGACGGTAACACCTGTATATTGCGCGACCTTCAGGTCATACCCAGCGCCCAAAACAAAGGCATAGGTAGTGCTGCCATTGAAGAAGCAGAAAGACTTGCGTTAGGGGCCAATATTAACTCGCTTGAACTACGAGTTTTCAAAGTTAGCCCTGCAGTTTCGCTTTATAAAAAAGTGGGATTTGTCATTAAAAGTGAAGACGACCGCTTTTTTAACATGACTTAACCCTTAAGCACGTAGCAAACAGGCTTGTACCGCCGTCTACTCAGAATATACCTAAAGGCCAAAGCAAATGAAGATTATTATTGATGATCTCACCGGAGGAGAAGTTCTAGCGCTTTTAGAAGAGCATTTGTATGAAATGTATGCTACATCGCCACCTGAGAGCGTACATGCATTAGATGTTGAAGCACTAAAAGCTTCGAACATTACTTTTTTTAGTGGCTGGAAGCAGCAACAGCTTGCGGGCTGCATCGCTATTAAAACCCTTGATACACATAGCGCCGAGCTAAAATCTATGCACACCGCCAAACCGTTCAGAGGTTGCGGGGTAGCGTCTCAGTTATTACTTTTTGCCCTAGAACATGCGAAAATGAAGGGGTTCAGTTCGGTAAGTTTAGAAACGGGAACGCAAGACTACTTTTTAGCGGCCAGAACCCTATACAAAAAGTTTGGCTTTGTTGATTGCGGTCCATTTGGCAGTTACTCAATCGATCCCAACAGCCACTTTATGACCCGAGCGCTTTAATTTAGTACTTTAAGAGAATTCCACATGTCGTTACCTCCTTGCCCGCATTGCCAATCAGAATATGTATACGAAGATCAGCCTCTACTTATTTGCCCTGAATGTGGACACGAGTGGAACCCGAACGAGGTAGAAGAGGAAGTCTCAGCAAAAGACTTCAACGGAACACCGTTAGTCGCCGGCGACAAAATTACGCTAGCAAAAGATTTGAAGGTAAAAGGCAGTTCGTTGGTACTTAAAATTGGCACCAAAGCCGTTATCCGACACGTAAAAGATGCCAAAGACCACCAGCTAGACTGTAAAGTAGATGGCGCGGGTGAAATGATGCTAACGGCACAGTTTGTTAAAAAGGCATAGACGGCCTTTATTGAAAAGCTGTTACTCCTTTCGGTGCGCTTGCCTTGTTGTTGTTTAGCAAGCGCGCTAGCTATCCCCTGCTATTTCCTGTTAAAAATTTGCGACTTCGTTGGTGATGGTTTCAGTGAGCAAGCTAATCGCTTTCGATGACACTTTCTGAGGGTTAACTAAACAAACACCCACATGCCCAAGCTCGGGTAAACTTTCTGAATTAGATAGAACGTGTAGACCAGGCGGCACCGAACTTTTTGCAAGAACGGTTATACCCAACCCTTCGTTAATGGCCGTCTGTATGCCGTTTAAGTCGGCAATGGTATACACCACCTGCCACGGTTTTTTGATGGCCGATAAAAGGTTGGTTGCTCGCTTGCGGTAAATACATGGCGACGGTGCAGCAATAATAGGCAGTTTAGCAGGCACACTGTTTACAAAGCGCTGACTCCCCACCCATACCAGTTGATCTGAAATGATGTAGCCGTCTTGCTGAGGATCTGGTGTTTCTTGTAGTGAGAGAATTAAATCGAACTGGCTTTTAAGCGGCTCACTAAGTAAGTCTTTACTTAGCGCACAATGCACCTCTAGCGATATTTCCGGATAGGTTTGCGTGAACCGTCGAATAATTTTAGGCATAAGCGTTGTACTAAATTCGCTGGGAATGCCTAATCGAATATTTCCCGTAACCTGCGGTTTGCCGAATTCGGCCATCGCCTGATCGTTAAGTGCCACTATCTTTTCACCATACGACAATAAGCGACTGCCGGCACCAGTTAGTGCCAAGCGATTTTTGTCGCGGGAAAATAGCTTTTCCCCAATCATTTCTTCTAGTTTTTTTATCTGTAAGCTAATGGCAGGCTGTGTGCGCTGAAGCTGCTCGGCACATTGTGTGTAGCTACCCGTCTGTGCAATAAGCACGAACGAACGCAGAAAATCTATCGATAAGTTTTTCATTATTTTGCTCTACACCTTTCTATTAGCTATGCCTGCTGTTTTGCCTTGCTAGTACCAGACTTGCCCACAAGACCATTTAATAAAATTATAATGCCATATTTTTTATTAATTTTATTTATTCTTTTTACACTCCTAGTATCAGATACAAAATAATGACATTTAGGAGCCAGCATGAACCCACTTAACCAGCACCTTCACGAACAAGACCCAGATATCGCAGCGTTTGTTGAGCAAGAAAACGAACGTCAAGAACATCATATTGAACTGATTGCATCGGAGAACTACACCAGCAAAGCTGTTATGCAGGCGCAAGGCAGTCAGCTAACTAATAAGTATGCAGAAGGCTATCCGGGCAAGCGCTATTACGGTGGCTGCGAGGCGGTGGACAAAGTAGAACAGCTTGCTATCGACAGAGCTAAAGCATTGTTTGAAGCTGACTATGTGAATGTGCAGCCTCACTCTGGCTCTCAAGCGAATACTGCAGTTTATATGGCGCTATTAAACCCTGGCGATACCATTCTTGGGTTGAGCCTTGATCACGGTGGGCACCTCACACACGGTGCAAAGCCTAACTTTTCAGGAAAACTATACAACGCGATTCAGTATGGTTTGAACACAGAAACTGGTGAGATTGACTATCACCAAGTAGAAGCGTTGGCTAAAGAGCACAAACCAAAAATGATTGTAGCGGGCTTTTCTGCTTACTCTCGCGTGGTCGACTGGCAGAAGTTTAGAGACATCGCTGATAGCGTGGGCGCGTATTTACTCGTAGATATGGCACATGTTGCAGGCCTTGTTGCGGCCGGTGTTTATCCCTCGCCAATTAACGCGGCTCACGTGGTGACTACGACTACCCATAAAACACTACGTGGCCCTCGTGGCGGGCTTATTATGTGTAAGTCAAACCCCGAGCTTGAGAAGAAATTCAATTCATTAATTTTCCCTGGCATTCAGGGTGGCCCACTTATGCACGTTATTGCCGCAAAAGCGGTAGCGCTTAAAGAAGCCATGACAGCGGAATTCCGCACTTATCAAAAGCAGGTAGTCATTAATGCACAAGCTATGGCTGATGTGTTTATGAAGCGTGGCTTTGACGTAGTATCTAATGGAACCGACAACCACATGTTCCTGCTAAGTCTTGTAAGCAAAGGAATAACGGGGAAAGAAGCCGACGCGATATTAAATAGCGTGAATATAACGGTAAATAAGAACACAGTACCCAACGACCCGCAGTCGCCATTCGTTACAAGTGGTATTCGAATTGGTACACCTGCGGTCACTTCACGCAATTTTAGAGAAGAAGACTGTGCTCAATTAGCCCACTGGATTTGTGATGTGTTAACAGCGCCAGAAGACAATGCAGTAGTACAGCAAGTGATAGATAAAGTGGCAACGCTAACCGCGGCTCGCCCCGTTTACACCGAGTAAAACCTAGTACTATACAGAGCGAACTCGTGCGTTGCAGGTAGCCACCATTACCCGCCACACGAGTTTAGCTCGCTCGTTAAAATTGCTGATTCTTGCACCCCATGCCTCTTCCATGGCGTTCTGCCACACGTTACAAGTCTCGATTGTGTTGCCGTAAAGCGGGGCTAGAGACAAACTTATTCTCAATGACTCAAGCCATTCAATAAATAGCGGGTCGTGTCGCCCTGTTTGACGCAGTTGCGACAATTGGAGCGATGCTTGCTGCTTCATTCCTTGTAACCGCCTGTAAATTTCTCGCGGATCTTCCTGCTGCCCTAAAAGATGAAGTTCGCGCTCAATATCGTAAGCATTGTGCCAGTGGATAGTTTGCTGCGGTTCTTTTGAACAGCCCCACATTGCCGCACTCACAAGCGAAAGCAGCATGATACGCTTACCCCATAATAAAAGGGTGGAAGGAAATAGTTTTTTGCCAAGCACCAAGCTGCGAACTCCTCAAACGATGTCATCTATAGTATAGATGAGTATTGCGCTGGAGCTCGCATAAGTGCGCGTAATTAAACTAATTTACTAAAGCGAGACATGTGCAGCACCTAAAGTGCTCTGCGCTCTCGTTACGGTAGGAAGTGACTAGCTAAACCACTTCCACCAGATAAACACCATTAGAAAGCCAAACAAATAAACTAAGCCTAAATAACTGAGTAGCTTTACAGCAATATTGGGGGCGGCATCTTTATGTAATTCAGTTCGCGCCACTAGCCTATGGTTAAGCCAAGCAAACATAGGCGTCGTGACGAAGGCCAGCGTCATCGCAAAGCCTAGCATGGCCAATAACGCAGACTTGAAAAAAAGCACAATAATAAAACTGAATACTGCCATGAACAGTAAAACTGGCGTAACAAGTTTAGTACGGGCCGCTTTGTTTTTGTTGAACAGTAACGCTATCGCTTCAGCGACTACCCGAGCGTAGCCGTCATAAACGGTTAACGCCGAGCCGAATATGCAAAGAAAGGCGACAACAGCGATAAGCAAGTGCGCCCACTGCCCAATGGTGGATGAGTACATACTGATAAGCTGATGAGAAAAGCCAATGCCGCTTGTACTCAACTCGGTGCCGCTACCATATAAGATTAATGCGCCTAACCCTAAAAACAATAACGCTAGAACAACCGTAACCCCGTACCCTAAATTAAAGTCAAAGAGCGCAGATTTAGGCGTAACCGCGTGGTCTTTGCACTGACGCTTTAACCAAAGAGAGGTAATGGAGGAGATTTCAATTGGTGCAGGCATCCATCCCATCGTCACCACTAAAAAGCCTAAGGTGGCGAGTGTCCATGGAGAGGGTTGCGAATCAGTGGGAATGACCGGTGCGGTGTAGTTGCTAAGGGCAACAATAAATACAGCAAGTGTTGCGACTACAAGCACCCCCATTATACCTTTGGCAATGTTGTCCAGGCCTTCAAAATGCCCTGCTAATAATATGAGTAGTATGAGTGCTAAAACGACTGATGCAGACAGTGATATGGCAATATCGAAAGGGATAAAGTAAGACAATAAGCTTGCAGCAAACAGCAAAAGTGCCGCAGCATTAACTACCGAGGCGATAGTATTTAAGCACAAGGCAATGGCTAGATACCGTTTTCCCATGCCTAAATAACCTTGCTGCAAGGTTTGTTTAGTGCTGATAGTGTAACTAACGCCAGCCCTGAAAAACGGATATTTAAGTAGGTTTACCAGCAGTATGAGCAGCGCTAATTGCCAGCCGAACTTTGCACCTGCCTGAGTGGATGCCACTAGGTGGCTCCCACCTACTGCCGCCGTCGCCATAAGCACACCTGGGCCGAGCAATTTTAGCAGGGCTATAAATCGGGCAACGAACGATGTTTCAGCTTTGTACGACAAGGCAACCTCTAAATGGGCATTAGAAAATAGCCGTTAACCATATCAGTTAAATAATCCGCAGAAAAGACAGTAAGCGATGGAAGTATGAGAAGCATAAAGGTAGCGAACAGCTGTTGGTTCGCTACCGGGTTTTAGATTTAAAAAGTTTGAGAATTCGTTTGCGACTGATGCAAAGCTTTACGTTAGCGTCGGTCGAAATTCACTTTTTTCTTAGGATGCTGATAATAGCCTTCTTTCAAAAGACGTTTGAAGCGAGTTAACTTCCCGTCCAGCGTCAATTCTTCTAACCCTTTGTTGAATAAAGACAGAATAAGCTGACTGTCCCCTTGCCCTTTAGGTACTAATAAATGTGTGGTGACGGTAGAAATAAACGGCTTGATAGGCATAACATCTCTACGCTCTCCCCTGGTGAAATCGCGTTGAAGTAAATACCATCCGGTTAACTCATCAATGGGAAAAACGTCAATTTTACCGTCAATTAGCGCCTGTAAATTGTCTTTGTCTGTGGCACTTTCCACAACATTACTGCTGCTTTTAATGTAAGCGGCAAGTTCATCGTTGTATAAATACCCTTCTGTTACGCCCATCTTTAGGTCTTTTAAGTCGCTTAATTCAGCCCAAGTGTCAGGGCCCTTTTCAGCATTAACATAAAACACCAAGCTTTCCGCACTAATAGGGTTACTGTGGAAAAACTCACTTTCCCGGGCGCGCACAAAGTTGCCGTATGAAATGGCATCGTATTCGCCTTTTAGCGTTGCTTCAAGCGCTTCTTCCCAGGGTAAAGAGACAAACTCAACCACAACGCCCGTTTCTAAAAACGCATCAGCGATAATGTGATTGATATAACCGTCGTGCTGCATGTCAGTTGACGTATAAGGGGCATACTCTGTGGTCGCTATTCGCAGTTTCATCCACGCATGGGCAAAACTTTGCATTGGAACTAGCGCTAGTATAAATGTCGCTATTAATAGTAATCGCATGTCAAAGTCCTGTTAGTGATTAGAAGTAAATACCAAGGTTTATGTTCAGGCGGTGGGTAGTTTCTTGTCTACCACCTAAGTCGAGTCCCACGCCCGGGCCGCCTGAGAACCACATGTTTTTGCCTTGGATACTATCTACATATACAAACAATTTATCCCAGCCAAAGCTACAGCCATTTATCCACTGCGACGAGTTTTTCCCTTCACTTCCTTCACCTTTTGCCACGCTGTACTCTGAGTAACAAGTAAGTGACTCTATGTGAGTAAACTTATAAGGCACAGAGTACACAAGGTTTGCTGAATAGGTTTTACCGTCGGCCGCGGCTAAGAACGGGAAGGTGAAAGAGGATAGCGCTATGCGATCGTCCGCTTGCCCTTCTGGTGCAGCCAAATCGTATTCATAATCGATATACTGCAGTTCGACCTTGAGGTCGCCTTGGGTATGGCGCATATGCACGGCATAGGCATTCATATCACCATCGTCCAGGGTATCCAGGTTTAAGATGTTGCCGTATTGGTAAGACACGCCAATATCGGTAGTGCCTCCGCGAATAAAGTTTGCCGTGTAGTTAGCACGTAAATTGTATTGGCCGTCTTCTTTATTTCGATATTCACCGTCGTCCGCCACGTCGAACGAATAGCGCCCAAACTCAGCGGCATCGTTGTACTCGTCGTTCATAAAATAGGCGGCTTGAAAATCCCAGTTACCCCAATCATGGTTTATTTTCACCCCAGCATCGTAATCATCTTCGAAGCCAAGATAATAATTTACCGAGAACCAAAAGTTGTTACTGGCAAAGGGCTGCAAACCAAACGGGGTTTGGGTTATACCTGCTGTAATCTCGGTTTGCTCATCGAAATGATAAGTCAGGTCGGCGAACCTTACTGTGTCGAAGTCGGTGTTTTCGTACCATCGATATTCGGCTTTATAGCTAAATTGATCTGACTCACCCGACACGCCAAGTTTGAATGATTCAAATTCGAAACCATCTCTAAACTCGGGAATTTGCCAGTCTTGATGCCCGTAGTTAACCCTAACATGACCGCTCAAATTAAAGGGAAGTTCGTCGGCATTTGCGAAGCTTGAAGTGCACGAGGCTATTGAAACTAAAGAAAATGCGGATAGTAGCTTGTTCATTACTGTTCCTGTATTGAATTTTTGGCGGGAACCCTTTGCTAAAAAATGCCTCTAAGAAACATGAGGGGCGTTCAAGCGCTTAGGTGTATCGCGCACCAAAATAAATCCTTCAGTACTAACAATACTGAGCAAACCTTAAAAAAAGATCATTTGTTAAGGTCTGACGTCTGTGTTGTTCCTTGCATGAATAGCAGCGCCCCCCGGCAGGCGACGGCATTTAAACATCCGCTGTGTTATGTGAAAAGCGAACTGTGATGAATGCACGATAGATGCAGAAATTTTTGCTGTGAACTTCGGGCCTTACCTAGAAATTAAGCAGTGTTTTAATTTAACCACAGTGAAAAGTTGGAGAATTAAATGAATATTTCGTGTCAGCTTTACGACTACATCGAAATTGCCTGTATGTATAACCTTGAAGTGAGCGTGGTATTAAAAGACGGGAATACGATAAAGGGTACAGCACTGACCACAGTTATCGATAAACGCAACGACGTAGCCACAGAGTGTATCCAAATGTCCATCGACAAAACCAAGCAAAATATTGCGCTTAATGAAATCGCTCAACTTCATGCAATAACTGACAACCCGCATTTCAGCTCAGTCAGCTTTTAGGTAGTATGCGCAGCTAACTTAGCTTAACTTTCAAAGTGATCCTGATTTATGACGCAAAACCTCTCGGCCATTACTTTTTTTGTAGACGACTACGACAGTGCCATTGAATACTTCACCACGGTTTTAAACTTTACCTTGACCGAAGACAAAATAACCGGCGAAAACTCGCGTTTTGTTCTGGTAACCCCACCACACAGTGCTACGAGCCTGTTGTTGGCACAAGCAAAAAATGACACAGAAATGGCACTCATTGGCAGCCAAGCCGCCGATAAAGTATTTTTAATTTTGAATACTGACGACTTCTGGCGCGACTTCAATGCCATGCAAAGCAAAGGGGTGGCATTTTTAGAAACCCCTCGGGAAGAAGTGTATGGTACGGTAGCCATCTTTAGAGATAAGTTTGGCAATAAGTGGGATTTGATCCAAACCACCTAATTGCACTTTATATAAGTGCGCCTTGTCGTTGCGATATTTTTTGCGGCAAGGTTTTAAGTAAATAGTGTAAGGAAGTAAAGGAGAAGTAGCACGTGCAGGCCATGAAGCGTTCCATTATTGCTGATGTTGTTGCAATAGCGGCAATAGCACTGTTGATCACTACGACGTTTTATTGGATAGAAGCAAGGCGCGAAGTCATAATTCTCTGCGATAATTTTACGCCTGGCGTATCGAAAAAAATTGTCGAACGCCAGCTAGATACTGCAAACTTATTGTTGTGGGATACAGAGTTTGTTGCAAATGGCAGCAAAATTGAAGCATATAGCCCTCTACACTTAGGCATTATGAAATGCAGTGTAGAGTTTAATAAGCAAGATACCGTTGTATTCTCTATTGTTGAGTAATCAAAATCCCTAGCAGCTTCCTCTACTTTTTGCGTTTTATGTGAACCAGCTTGGTGCAACGTTTACATCGACGCAACACCCCATTCACCGGTGCGCTAAAAGTCGTAAAGGCAAACTTACCTTCCGCCATTTATCGCACCGAGTTAACTTTTCATCTCGCTGTAACCTACTGTGTTGTAAACGTATAATTACGCAGTGTCTTCTTAACGCAAACTTTTTCTTATGCAAAAAACAAAACACAGTGTCATCGAGGATGTTTTCGCCCTGATAAGCGCCGGCTTGTTTGTTGCTTTTGGCGTATATTTATTTCAGTCTCAAGACTTAATGGTAGGTGGCGCGGCAGGCTTAGCGCTGTTAGGTACTTATGCCGTAGATATGGACTTCGGCTTGCTATTCTTTCTGATTAACTTACCGTTTTACACCCTAGCTTGGACGCAAATTAGCAAGCGTTTCACCATTAACACCTTTATATCCGTCACCACGGTTTCTGTACTAACTGAGCAAATTCCAGCGTTTGTGGATATTAGCCACGTAAATCCATTTTTCGCGGCGGTATTTGGCGGTATTTTAATTGGTGTAGGTATGCTGATGATGTTTCGTCATAGCTCAAGCCTTGGTGGCGTTGGTATTATGGCGTTCTATTTACAACAGCGTTTCAATATTAGAGCCGGTACATTCCAGCTAACCGTAGATAGCTGTATATTACTTAGTGCTCTGTTTTTCATCACTTGGCCTTTAGTGCTAATTTCAATTTTAGCGGCATTTTGTTTGAACATGGTTATTTCGCTTAACCATAGACCAGAGCGTTACTTCCCAGTGCAAGGCGAATCTGAATCAAAAAAGGCAAACGCTGAGTCAAACAACGCCGATACCAATCACATGGAAAATCGTGCTGAAAACAGCCTAGAACAGTGCTTAGACAGCGAGCTTCGCGCACAAAACGGCTAAATTTACTCAGCCAGTCTTTGCCATTCGGTCATAAATTTTCGCTGTTACTCCCCTCAAAAAGAGACAGCAGCGATGATTAAGGCAACAAATAAAAAGCCCGGTTAGGCACAACCTAACCGGGCTTTCTTGTATCTTTTATTTGTATCCCTAGACGCCTACAACAAACCTATTGCTTCTTCTGAACAGGTCTTGACGGTCGACTTACTACTCCACGGTTCACTCTTGGACGAGAAAACGAAGTACGCATACAAACCTCACTTATGAGTTGTTGCTCAGCACAGTTGGAGGCGAAACATTCACCGCAATCCCGCAACCAAGCCGATACAGTATAGGCTCAAAATGGGGGTAAAAGTCTCATTCTTTTAATGAATAGTGCTTTATTAAAACTTATATAAAGATTGGCCAAATTGGCACTGCTTTGAAAGTTAAAGGTATTTTACAATGCGCGGCACCCGTTGAGAAACGCGGGTCATTAATTCGTAGTCGATAGTGTCAGCATTAGCTGCAACTTCCTGAATTGGTACATTCTGCCCCCAGAGCTCAACTTCATCGCCCACCGCGACGTTGTCGATATGAGTTACATCGATTGTGATCATGTCCATAGAAACGCGGCCAGCTAAATAGGCGCGTTTACCTCTAATCATTACCGGCGTACCGTTTTTGCAGTGTCTTGGATAGCCATCGGCATAACCAATGCCAACGGTTGCAATTTTGCTGGGCTTACTTGCTACCCAGGTTTGACCATAACCAATTCCCTCGCCTGCCGGTATGGTTCGTACCGCTAATACACTGGAGCGAAGTGTCATGGCAGGGTAGATTTCAATGTCGAGATTTTGTGAGGTAGAAACGGCACCGCCATAAACCCCCACACCTAAACGGTTCCAAGCATTTCGACTTGCAGGCCAGTTTACCGTGGCGGGAGAATTAGCCACGCTGGTTGGCAAGTCCAATTTACTCGCTACTTGATTGAACGCATCGATTTGCGTGTTGGTAAAATTATTATCTACATCGTCAGCGCACGCAAAGTGCGTAGCAATAACCGTTTGCTCGCTAAGTAAATGATTGTACTTAGCAGCAATCCCTTCGATATCGGAAAGGGCAAAACCCAACCGGTGCATGCCGCTATCCACTTTAAGCCAAATATGCGGGCGCTGCTGTTCGGGGCAGCTTTCTAACCACGTAAGCTGTTCTTCGCAGTGCATAACTAATATACAGTTATGCTGAAATGCCATTTGGCACTCTTTTGCCTGATGTGCCCCTTCTAACACCACAATAGGCGCAGAAATTCCCGCGTCGCGAAGCGCTATGGCTTCTTCAATTATTGCTACGGCAAAACGCGAAGAAACATGCTGAAGAATGCGCGCTACATTTACTGCTCCATGACCATAAGCATCGGCCTTTACTACCGCCATAGACTGACTTGAGGGCGCTAAAGCAGCAAGGGCTTTAAAATTATGTAAAAGGGCATCAGCATGAATGATAGCTTGCGTTTGTCGGCTCACAGAAAAACACGTTCCTTAAATGTTTAATGAGAAAGAATATCGAAAGCCAAAGTGTACCACGAGAAGCGTATTAGCTGCGCAGGATTAATAATGAAAAACGTACCATCTAACGCAAGGTTTCTTATGGCATAAAATACCGTTATGCTTTGCGCTAGCTCATTATCACAATTTCGTTGCCCCAAGGTTTTCAATGTCTTCGCACAATTCTTCTACTTCAGAATCATCCGCCAACGCCAGTATTAAAAATACAGTCAGTACTGACAATCAAGCGGCAGGTAAGAAACCCACCGTTAACGAATTAGCCCAGTCACTGAATAAAATTGTGTCAGAAGGCAGAAACCCAGACACCCTCGATATAGACACGCTAAGCACGGAAGGCATTCTTGCCCGCATTAACAACGAAGACGCGAAAGTGGCAAACGCAGTTACCTCGCAAATTCCGCAAATTGGAAAAGCGGTGGATGCTGCAACCATTAGCATTAAAAATGGTGGCAGGCTTATTTATATAGGCGCGGGGACCAGCGGCAGGCTGGGCATACTTGATGCGGTAGAGTGCCGCCCCACGTTTAGCGTGCCTGATGAACTGGTTGTTGGCGTGATAGCTGGCGGTGAAAAAGCCATTCAGCACGCCGTAGAAGGTGCAGAAGATGACGTCGACGCGGGGCGTGCTGATCTTGTAGCGCTGTCCTTAAACCACAACGATACCGTTATTGGTATTTCGGCAAGCGGTCGTACACCCTATGTAAGTGGCGCACTGGAATATGCCCGTTCGCTTGGCTGCTTTACCGGCGCTATTGCATGTAGCCCTAACGCCGCTATTTTTACCCATGCTGATGTAGCTATATGCCCAGTTGTTGGTCCTGAGGCACTTACTGGCAGTACGCGCATGAAGTCGGGTACGGCGCAAAAGCTAATTCTTAATATGATTAGCACCAGCACAATGATTAAGCTGGGGAAAACCTATCAAAACTTAATGGTAGATGTGAATGCCACTAACGAAAAACTAAAAGCCCGTGCGCTTCGCATTGTTATGCAGGCTACGGACTGCAGTGAAAATGTTGCTTTAGCTGCGCTTAGTGCGTGTAATAACAAAGCTAAAGTTGCTATTTTAATGGTATTAACCGGGCAATCTGCCGAGCAGGCCACCGCTCAATTAGATGCTAGCGGTGGGTATTTACGTTCCGCCGTGAATAAAAGCGAATAACCACGGTAAACTAATGCTATGAAGGTTTTAACTTCGGTCACATTGAGCAAGGTATTCAGACGCCTAACGTCAAGCGCATTCATTGCTGTACTTTCTCTAGCATTAATTAGCTTATCGCTTAACGGCTGTGCACAACAAAGCTTATCTACACATGTATATACAAGTGATACTGATGGCCCTGCGAATCACTCAACATTAATAAACAAGCAACCTGCGCTAGGGACTAAGCAGCCCGTATCAAGCACCAAGCAGTTTACTGTAGGCGCTGAACGCTATTCGAAATACCTGCCCTTGCTAGCAGGTAAACGGGTTAGTTTGGTGGTAAACCAAAGCGCGTTGGTTTCGAGCCACAGCGCATTGCCTTCTAGCACGGTTGAGCCTGAAGAGCGCGAATCGAGCAACAGCTTGGCTGCACAAAAAAATAAGATAAAGACAAGCCAGCGCAATCAGCATCTGCTTGATGCCCTTCTTCAACGCAGTGTTAATGTTGTAAGTATTATGTCGCCGGAGCACGGATTTAGAGGAGACAAAGGCGCCGGCGAAAAAGTAGATAGCAATATTGATGCTAAAACCGGTATACCTATTCACTCCCTTTACGGCGCAACCAAAAAGCCTACCCCCGACATGTTGGATGGCATCGATGTGATTGTTTTCGATATTCAGGATGTAGGCGTACGCTTTTATACCTATTTAAGCACCTTGCACTATGTGTTGGAGGCGGCCTTTGCGCGTAATATCGACGTTATCGTGTTAGATAGGCCAAATCCTAACGGCCGTTATGTTGACGGCCCAGTACTTCAATCTGAATTTTCGTCGTTCATTGGCATGCATCCTATTCCCGTCTTACACGGTATGACCTTGGGCGAACTTGCTCAAATGATTGTGGGGGAACAGTGGTTAGATATTGACGCGAGCAGTTATGACAACGCTAAGCTTACCGTTGTCCCGGTGCAGGATTATCAACGCACTGCACATTATTCATTGCCCGTAGCGCCTAGCCCTAACCTGCCAAGCGATTTATCAATACGTCTGTACCCAACGCTGTGTTTTTTTGAGGGCACCGACGTGAGTATAGGTCGCGGTACTGACTTTCCCTTCCAACTTATTGGCCACCCGTTTGTTGAGTTTGGTAAAACCAAGATACCGGTAAATGCAAATAGTGCAGCGCCCCACCCTAAACATGAAAATACTCTGCTAAGTGCACATGTCTTTTCTTATGCTGATCCTACGATCTTTGAAGGCTCTGACTCTAAGCAAACAACTCACAAGCGCTCACCAATTAGTGGCTTAGATATCGCTACATTGATAGATGCCTATTCTCGTTTTTCTGAATATAACAAGATGATCAGCGCCAGTGATGCCTCTGAAGAAACCTTCTTTACTCGCCCAGATTTCTTCGACAAATTAGCGGGTACCGATGCGCTACGATATCAAATTCAAGCCGGTAAAACGCCTGCAGAAATTCGCCAGAGTTGGCAGAAAGAGTTAAGCAATTTTAGAGAAAAACGAAAAGCATACCTGCTTTACGAAGACACGGATTGATGTACAGATAAACACCTTTAGCTTTGAGAATTTGAGGTGTCTTATTAAGGTAGATGTGGAGAAAGCGTTAGCGATGCTAAACTTACCACACGACGTGTAAGTAAATACTCACACTCGCATAGCCCCAGATTTAATTGAAGCTAAAAAAGTTAGTAAAAACTAACCTTCTTCATTTTTTGTTTTTACCAAAGCTGCGAGCTGAGCTTCGGCGGTGGCTTTTTGATGTTTAAGCTCATCTCTGTTTTCGCCGTCACACTCAGCGATTTTTGCATCAATATCGGCGATCGTCTGCATCAACGTTTCTTTACTTTTTTCTTTTTGCTCGGCCTCTTCAGCCTTGTCAAAAATAACGTCTTCAGGCGATGCTTCTTCTTGCTTAGTGTGTCCAGGCGATTTAGCTATCATTTTCAAACCGTCAGGCTGGGGACGTTGGTTCATAAAGCTAGGAGAAACAATTTCAATATCGGCATTATGCAAAACGTCGAGTACGGCTTTGTGAAGCCTTGAGCGCGCGCTCAGCAAACTCTTCACTTCAGTTAGTAGACCTGAAATGCGATAACTTACTGAAAAGTCGCCTAACCCAACTACTTGTAAAAATGGCTCTGACAGCTGGGCATTTTCAGCTGCAATAAGTAAGTGCTTTTCAATAATGCTGTGATGAATATCGTAGCCTAAGCTGATATCCACACTAACAATTGCGCCAGACGCTCTGGTCACAGAAACGGGTGAATTCACCATCAGCGTATTGGCAAAGGCAATAAGCTCTCTGCTCTCAGTCTGAATTTCAACATCGAGCAAGCCCATTTCGGTAACGCGACCGCTGTAGCCTTCTACCTTGATAAAGTCACCCACTTTAAACGGACGATTTACACGAAGTACGATCCCCGCCATCAAATTCCCTACCATGGTGGTAGAAGAAAAGGCAATCACACCTGATATAAGTACGCCGATAAGTGCAATGACCTGATTTCTAGTACTCTCACTTACAGGGAGCGTCATTGCAATTACAACAGCGCCAATGATAGTAAGTACCAACATTCCTACTTGACGCGGTAATTTCTGCTCACTGGTAAGATGGCTCTGTTTGGCTAGCAGAAGGTAGTGCAGTGCGATGAGAGTGCCTATTACCAATACAATAGCGATAAGGAGCGGAACAAAAGGGAACAACGCACTTAATACCGAATCGACTAATGAAGTTTGCGTAGCGCCTGATGTATTTGTTGTATTCACGGTATTTCCTTTTGAAATCGCTTTTGAAATGGCTTTTGGCTTGGCTCTTAGTTCGCACTTAAAGGCGCAATATCTTTGGTTTTGGTCTCTGCTTTCGCGTGGCCACCTATTTCAACGAAACAGGTGAACGTCCCTCAGCGAGCGCGCTACCCAGTAATACATCAACCAAAGCATTAAGACTATAGCTCGTAACTTGCTGATTTTCTTTGTCACTTTGCTGTGTAATGTTCACCGCATAACTAAATGTAGCAATAGCAACATCGGCTAGCTCTTTCACGTCATGCGCTTTGTATGGCATGCGCAGTGGAGCAAAGACCACGGTTTTATTCTGTGCTTTTGCAGCAACCATTATTTTTTTGCTAAATGCCATCACCTCAGTTTCGCTTGCACGTCGTTTTACATGCTCAGGTAAATCGACTCCTCCTAATTCATAGTTAGCATGGAGCGGGCTAATATTACCAACCACCAGCACGTCAGCTTGTTTTAGTAGATTCATTGCTAATTGGGTTTTAGGTAACGCAGTTAACGGCAAACACGCAAACTCCAGAGTCTTATTGTTGAAGTTGGAACGTGCGCGTGTAAGCTCGGCTTCAAATGCTAAACATCTTGCTGCGTCTGGCATAAGCACCAACCAGCGATTTGAAGTTATTGGCAACTCATCCTTCCCGAAGAGTACAGATACCGACGACTTAGAAAGGGCTTTCTCAATTTGAATTCCTCGGTTTTTCAAACTGTTAGGGTTATTCATTGAAGCATTTTCTTTCGCTTCATTGAGCCACCATGACATGGGCTTGGAAATAAAACTTTGCAAAGCAAAGCGCTGTTTTGCCTTAATAATACGATTATGAGACGCTTTCAAGAAAGCGCTTTCTGACATTCGACTTGCTGCATTATCCAAAAGTAACGCGAACTTTTTTATGTCGTCTTGGGTTCTTATGGTGAACGGCATAAGCGCAATGTCAGCACCTGCGCTGAATGCACTGACTAATGCTTCTTCATGGGAGAAAAACTGAGTAATACCTGCCATGTCTAACGCGTCAGTAACGATAAGGCCTTGATATCCTAATTGGTTGCGAAGCAAATTGCTTAGTATTCTCTTCGACAAAGTAGCAGGAACTATTTGTGACTTACCATGCTTATCAATAATTGTCGTATCGTCTAAAGACGGGTACTGAATGTGTGCACTCATTACCATTG
This sequence comes from Alteromonas alvinellae, assembly GCF_902705805.1. Classification (NCBI taxonomy): domain Bacteria; kingdom Pseudomonadati; phylum Pseudomonadota; class Gammaproteobacteria; order Alteromonadales; family Alteromonadaceae; genus Alteromonas; species Alteromonas alvinellae. Next base: position 18,903 of record NZ_CACSIH010000064.1, read on the forward strand.
CAGGAGGCGTTGCACTATTAATGATATTCGCAAAAGGAAGGATGTCACCCGCCATAGCTTGCGCTTTGCTATGCGTTACTTGCGGCAAGCCACTGTGGCTATCTACATGGGTATCACCATGGCCTGGAAAATGTTTGATAGCACTCATTACACCTGTACTTTGCATAGCACTGACAAATGTCTGCCCGAGTGCGGCTACCTGCTCTGGATTTTGCGAAAAGCTGCGTACGTTAATAACGGGGTTCTTCGGCTCGCTATTTACATCAACCGACGGCGCAAAATTGGTGTTTATTCCCAGCGGTAAAAGCGTTTGGCCAATATGCGATGCCACACTTTGCGCAAATGCGCTGCCTCGCTGATGAAAAGTGGCGCCAATGGCCATGTTACCCGCAAACGGCGAGAGCATGTCTGAAGGCAACCTTGCTACTCTGCCCCCTTCTTGATCGACAGCAATAAACAACGGCTGACGACCTGCTTTTACCATATGCTGCTGCATGGTGTAATTGAGCGTAATTAACTGCTCGGTATTTTGAATGTTCTCTGAAAACAAAATAACACCGCCGATGTTGTGCGTACTAAGCACATTTAAAAGTGACGGTGGAATTACGGTCATGGGCGTACGACAGCGCGAAGACGGCGTATTGTCTTCACAGAAATAGCGAAAATCCAAAATGATTTTTTGCCCGAGCATGTTTTTTACAGCGCGAATTGTTTCAGCATCAGCGCTGGGCTTAGGATTATTCGAAGCGTTAGCACTTCCAGATTGAGCGGTTGCGCTAGCAGTAAACAGTGAAGCACTTAATAAAATGAGTATGCCTGACAAGATAGCGCTCAGGCCCATCAATGAAGCACGTTTTTTACAAATAACTTGCTGGAATAACAATGTTTATCTAATCCTTGGTAACACGAAGCACAATACGGTACGCTAGCATAAATGAGAGAAGCATGTTCGCCAACTTTGAACTGCAATCACACATTCTCTTACGCAAATAGACATACCTATAGGGCAAGTAGAGCGTAGTAACTTATCAAAGCTCAACAAGTCCTAGGCACACATAAATTTAAGTTTGGAAAGAAGTATGGATTGGATGTCAGTCATCCCCCCTCTTGTGGCTATTGCCGTCGTCTTTTGGAAAAAAGAAGTCATACTCGCATTAGCGCTGGCTGTTTTGTGCGCGGAAGCGTTAATTTTGATAAATGCTGATATCGCTAGCAGCTATATGGCGCCCATTAATGCCATAGAGCGCGTGGTTGATACCGCCGCGAGTCCTGGCAATACACGGGTGCTTATTTTCTCTGTACTAGTGGGCGCGTTGCTCGCATTTATACGTGACTCTGGCGGAGTAACGGCAACGGTCAACTTTCTAGTAAACAAAGGGGTAGCGAAGAGTCGCAAACAAGTTGGCGGCTTGACCATGTTCACTGGCATCGCTGTATTCATAGAATCAAACTTAAGTGTGCTCACTGCCGGCATATTCGCCCGAGGTCTGTTTGACCGTTTCGGCATGAGCCGCGCGCGCTTAGCCTACATCATCGACTCCACCAGCGCGCCCGTTTGTATTTTGATTTTATTGAACGGCTGGGGAGCATTTATACTCAGCCTGCTCGATGCATACGAGCTACCAGCTTCGTCAGCCTCAATTTTATGGGGCAGCGTATTTTTTAACTTTTACGCTATCTTCACCTTACTTATTGTGGCCTACACTATTTCCGCTGACAAAGTGCATGGCCCCATGGCTGAGGAAGAAAAAGCACTCACGCATGCAGAGGTTAAACAAACTACGGAACCTGCCACCAAGGCTCGTTTCATGTTGGTACCGCTAATAATAATGGTATTAAGCATGGTTGGCTTCATGTTCTGGACAGGTAATGGCGTATTGTCTGAAGGCAGCGGGAGCAAATCTGTACTTTACGCTACGGCTCTTGCCACTGCCATTGCCTATGGTCTGCTCTTAATCCACAAGCGTTTTACCCACAAGGAAGCGGTAGAAATTGGTTTTAAAGGGATGGGTGAACTACTTCCTCTAGTAACCATAGTGTTACTGTCTTTAACCTTAGGCAATAGCCTTAAGGTGCTTGGAACAGGCGTGTTTGTCGCGGGCATAGTGGGAGAGTATCTTCCTTTAGTGCTTATTGTTCCCATGCTATTTGTTGCCGGAGCGATCATGTCGTTTACCACAGGCACGTCATGGGGCACATTCGCCATCCTAATTCCTATTGGTGTGCCGCTGATTCAAAGTTTAGGGTTACCCCCTTCACTGGTCATTGGCGCTATTTTGGGGGGCGGCATATTTGGTGATCACTGTTCACCTATTTCCGACACTACTGCCGTATCTTCGCTAGCAGCAGGTACTGACGTATTAACGCACGTTAAAACTCAGTTTCCCTACGCACTATTTGCGGGCGCACTTACGCTTATTGCCTATTTTGTAGCAAGCTTGATCATGCTTGGTTAATGCCGTTGATTTAAGTTTGCTGGAAATCAGTTGCTAATCGCAAAAGGTTTAGCAATGTCTGTAACAAGGAGTTTGTAATGAAAAAGCGGATAGCTAATGTCGGGTTTATCTCGGTAATAGTGGCATTTATTTCAGTAGTGGCAGCGTGTTCCCATGCGCCAAATTCCCCTGTTGATAGTGCTAGCAACAATACAGTAGGGCTTAGCCAACAGGCCGTTGCCATGCCTGACAACTACAGTGCCGATGCTGCAATGCAGGTACTCCAAGAAGGTGGTAACGCAATTGATGCTGCTATTACGGCACAGTTTGTCTTGGCTGTTACTCTACCTGAGGCGGGCAACGTAGGCGGTGGCGGCTTTATGACAATAAAGTTTGAAGATAACACCGACTTTTTAGATTACCGTGAAATGGCACCTGAAAATGCGCATCGCGATATGTATCTTGACGAGCAAGGTAACGTAAAACCGTACGAGTCTTTGTTTGGGGCTAAAGCGTCTGGCATTCCTGGTACCGTTGCTGGTATGTGGGCCGCGCACAAAAAATACGGCACCTTGGATTGGGAGCGTCTACTCGCACCAGCCGTTGATTTGGCCGAGCAAGGTTTTGTGGTTCATGAGAAGCTGGCCAATAACATTGATCACTATATTGAGCGTACCAAAGAAGCAGCTATCAATAACAACTTTAGCGAGTATTTTGCACACGCTAAAGCAGGCACTACCTTCAAACAGCCAGAGCTAGCAAAAACGCTTAAAGCTATTCAGCAACAGGGAAAGGATGGCTTTTATAAAGGCGATGTAGCAAAGCATATTGTTGATTTTATGCAGCAAAATGGCGGCCTTATTACCTATGAAGACTTACTGGCTTACAAAGCAGTGTGGCGCAAACCTCTACACTTAAACTGGCAAGGTTATGAGCTGGTGACCGCACCTCCTCCAAGTTCTGGTGGTGTTGCCGTTGCCCAGTGGATTGGCATGCTAGAAGCCTATGACGCAACGCACGATTTGCCAGCGCAAAACAGCACTGAGTACATTCACGTTATGTCAGAAATTGGTAAGCGCGTGTTTGCCGATCGCGCTGAATACATGGGCGATCCTGATTTTGTTAGTGTTCCGGTAAAAGCGCTCACTGACGCTAACTATATCACTCAACGCGCAGCAGATATTCAGCCTACCAGCATTTCTGATACCCCAAGCGTTAAGCCTGGTTTAAAAGAAAGCGAAGATACAACACACTTCTCTATTATGGACAGATGGGGTAACGCGGTTGCCAATACAACGACCATCAACCTCACTTTTGGTAGCGGTGTTGTTGTGACTGGCGCTGGCTTTTTGTTGAATGATGAAATGGACGATTTTAGTGCCAAGCCTGGCGTGCCTAACTTCTTTGGCGCAGTGGGTGGTGAGGCGAATGCTATTGAACCTTACAAGCGCATGCTGTCTTCTATGACGCCAACGCTGGTCACTAAAGACGACCAAGTGGTTCTGGTAACAGGCTCTCCTGGCGGCACTACCATTATTTCGTCAGTCACTCAGTCGCTATTGAATGCCCTGCTTTACGATATGAGCGCTGAAGAAGCCGTGAACTCACCACGTTTTCATCACCAGCTATTGCCCAAAGACACCATTCGTATGCACGACGGGTTTACAGAGGCAACCGTAAATGAGCTTAAAGCAATGGGCTATACCATAGATAACCGTCGCTTTGGTGATGTACATTTAATTAAGCGCACTAAAGAGGGTGTAGAAGCCGCATCTGAAAAAAGCGGACGAGGTAAGAGCCTAGTACAACCATATTAGTACAGCCTTATCAGCACAGGGCTGTTAGCTGAGCCACATTAGTGGAGCTTTGGGGGCTCAGCGTTATTAGTTCAGCCTTGAACAAAGTACAAGCTGAAAACTACAGCAACAGCGTGGCGTCGATAGGCACGTACTTAGACGCCACTTTTTGAATACTTTCAGCCGTTAATGCTGGAACACCGTACACAGTTACGGTTTTCCCTTTTGCTTTAAGGGCGTTTACAAGAATATCGAAATCGCCGTCGCCCGACACCAAAATGATCTCATCGACATCGTCGGCGTGTTCAAGTGCATCTACTGTTATACCTACATCCCAGTCACCTTTCGCCGAGCCGTCAGCACGTTGAATGAAAGGCTTTAACTTTACTTCAAACCCAATAGCACGAAGAATGTTTTGAAATTCACGCTGCTTGCTGTCACCCCTGTCTATGGCGTATGCAAAAGCATGTGCTATATCCAAGTTGTAGGTAAGTTCACGCCAAAACTGGTTGTAATTAAAGTTGCGTTTGTACGCCTGACGACAGGTGTAATACACGTTTTGTACGTCTACCAGCACTAATGCTTTATTCAAAACCACCCTCTTCTTCGGTTTACTCGGTTATTGTTTTCTGATGTTATAGCCTTTTGATAATAAAACCAAAAAACCTGATGATGAAATTTATGCGCAAAGCGCACAACTATTTGGGCTTAATTCTATTTATTCAAATAGGCCTATGGTTTTTAAGCGGCTTGGTTATGGCCTGGTTACCCATAGATGAAGTAAGAGGGAACCATTTAAGGAACAGGGTAACCACATCATGGCACAGCGCTTCCGTTACTCCTTCTGATATTTTGCGTAACCACAGCAGCACTGCGGTGCTATCACTCACCCATCGCATAAATGAAGTAGGCCTCGCAGAACCGGGCTCGCTCAATGCTATTCCTGTTTATCATGTCGTGGATGACAACATTGCCTATCGCTACAGCGCATTAACAGGTGAAGCTTTGCAAACCATGCAAGAAAGCGCTATTCGTAAAGCAGCAAAAGGGCAATACGCAGGTACTGGCGATATTGGTGAGACCCAGCTATTAAGCGTGTTACCTCAAGAAGTGCAAAACCTGTCTGCGCCATTATGGCAGGTAAACTTCGATGACGACCTTAATTCGCGGTTTTATATCGACCCAAACACAGGCAGTGTTCTGCGCGTACGTACCGACACATGGCGGCTGTTTGATTTTATGTGGATGCTGCACATAATGGATTATAAGGACAGAAGTAACTTTAACACGCCGTGGTTAATTGCTTTTTCGGGCAGCGCCTTTTTGTTCACCCTTACAGGTGTTGCGCTTTTATATAAGCGCTTCAAACCAAAAAAGAAGAAGCGCTAGCCTAGTATCAGTCAGCTCTTTGATGTACGGCAAAGAGCAACTGCCCCCATTATTATGAAGCGAAAAGCTGAGAAATATCGGCGAACGCTTTGAACTCTAAGGCGTTGCCGAAAGGGTCTTTGAAAAACATAGTGGCTTGTTCGCCCGGCTTTCCTTTAAAACGAATATAAGGTGCGATAACAAACTCGGTATCGGCAGCCTCTAATTTACTTGCCAGTGCTTGCCAATCGTCCATGGTTAGCACAACGCCAAAGTGCGGCACCGGCACAGCATGATCGTCTACCCCGTTATAGGCAGGCGGCGACGGCATAGCCTCTACACAATGGGTCACTAATTGATGGCCGAAGAAGTTCCAATCTATCCACTGGGTATCACTGCGGCCCTTTTCACAACCCAACAACTCACCGTAGAACGCTTCTGCGTCGGTTAAATTAGTGACCGGAATGGCAAGATGAAAAGGTTGAACCATGGAAACTCCTGTTATAAAAACTTCTTAAGCAACGACAGCTTAAACTTAGAAAACGGCGCATAACGGAAGAACACGTCGAGGGCGAATGAACGTTTCATTACCGTTTTAATATGGCTGAATGTATCAAAACCTGCTTGGCCATGATAGCTACCCATGCCGCTATTTCCTACGCCACCAAACGGCAACTCAGGGTTAGTCATAAACAGCATAGTGTCGTTAGTACACACACTGCCTGAACTGGTTTTGCTGATAATATTATCAAGCACATCGTCCTTATCACTAAATGCATAAAGTGCGAGTGGCTTAGGCCTGCTGTTCACAAACTTAATGCCCGCCTCCATGTTGTCGACAGTGATAATAGGTAGAATAGGGCCGAAGATCTCTTCTTTCATTAGCGGGCTATCTAGCGGTGGCTCCAGTACAAGGGTAGGCGCCATTGCTGGACGAGATTCATCTAGCTCGCCTCCATACACCACATTGACGTTTTCAAGATAACTTTCAAGACGCTTTAAGTGACGATGATTAACGATATTGCCGTAATCTCGTGACGATAAAGGTGCTTTGCCGTATTGCTTTTTCAGCTCTTTTTTAACCGCATCAATAAGCTTTTGCTCAAAGCCCTTTTCAACAATGACATAGTCAGGCGCAATACAAGTTTGGCCCGCATTCATCCATTTACCCCACACTAAACGGCGCGCGGTTACAGCAAGGTTTGTGTTTTTATCAACAAAGCAAGGACTCTTACCGCCAAGTTCAAGGGTTACTGGCGTTAAATGTTTGGCCGCGGCGCTCATGACAATATTGCCCACCACTTCACCACCGGTGTAAAAAATATGATCCCATTTGCAGGCAAGTAGCGCCGTCGCTTCATCTTTACCGCCTTCTATTACGGCAACGCATGAATTATCCATATATTGGGGGATAAGCTTAGCCACCAGCGACGATGTTTCTTCAGCCAATTCAGAGGGTTTCAATACCGCACAGTTGCCCGCTGCAATAGCGGCGATATAAGGGGCAAGCAATAACTGAAGCGGATAATTCCACGCTCCGATAATAAGCACAGTACCAAGCGGCTCAGGCTTGCGAAAGCTCTTACCTGGCCATGCCACCATGGGCGTTGATACTTTGCGTGGCTTTGCCCATTTATCCAAGTGCTTAAGCGTATGCTTGATATCAGAAAGCAGAAACCCTTGTTCGGCCACCATGGCTTCGGTCTTACATTTGCCCAAGTCATTTTTAAGGGCCTGTAAAATGTCGTGCTGGTTGTCTTTCAGTAAAGTTTCTAATGCCTTTAACTGGCTTTTACGCCACTCCAAGGACTGGGTTTTCCCTGTATCGAAACTGTCGTTAAGCTTGTGAACAACATCAACGAAACACACGCCAGTTTCCACTGCGTGAAGAGAAGGTCTATTTGGCATAAGAAGGCTCCGATAGCATAACACCCACTGCAACAATTCTAAGGCTCATCGTAAGATTGTTGTCGGGCAAAGCAGCGCAATAATTAACTGATCCTATCTTATATTAATAGGGATGTTCGAAGACAACGCAACTAAATTGTTAATTAATGTTTAACGAGCTCGTATTTTAGGTGCAAGTGGCTGACGTTACACTTAAGAAGTATAAACAGTTAAGGTTGAAGCAATAACAAGATTATATAAAAGTAAAAGGTCGAAAAATTACAAACAAAAAAGCCCAGTGAACACTGGGCTTTTAAACATATTTAATGTGAAACTATTACGCGTCGTATGGGCTGCGTAAAACGATAGTTTCGTTTCTGTCAGGGCCTGTTGAAACGATATCAACCGGCACACCTGTTAGCTCTTCAAGGCGCTTAATGTAGTTTTTCGCAGCTTGTGGAAGCGCTTCAAACTCAGTTACACCAAAGGTGTTGTCTGTCCAACCTGGCATTTCTTCATATACTGGCGTTACTTTCTCGTAACCGTCAGCCGCCATAGGAGGAACGTCTTTCACGTTACCGTCTGCATCTTTATAGCCTACACAAATTTGAAGGCTTTCAAGGCCGTCTAGTACGTCAAGCTTAGTTAAGCAGAAACCTGTAATAGAGTTGATTTGTACTGCGCGTTTCATCGCAACTGCATCGAACCAACCTGTACGGCGCTTACGGCCTGTGGTTGCGCCAAACTCGTGACCTTTAACACCTAAGTGTTGGCCTACTTCACATTCTAGTTCAGTAGGGAAAGGACCTGAGCCTACACGGGTGGTGTACGCTTTAACAATACCCAGTACGTAATCTAGCTTAAGTGGGCCAAAGCCAGCACCCGTTGCTACACCACCAACGGTAGTGTTTGACGACGTAACATAAGGATAAGTACCGTGATCGATGTCTAGAAGTGTACCTTGTGCACCTTCAAACATAATAGGCAAGCCAGCATTGTGTGCTTTGTCTAGTTCGTCAGTTACATCAACAACCATTGCTTTAAGAATGTCAGCAACTTCCATTGCACCTTTTAAGGTTTCATCAAAGTCTACTGCTTCTTCGCCATAGTACTGAGTAAGCGTGAAGTTATGCACGTCTAACACTTCTTTCAGCTTTGCTGCGAAGTCTTCAGCATTAAATAAATCGCCAACGCGTAATCCACGACGGGCTACTTTATCTTCGTACGCTGGACCGATACCACGACCGGTTGTACCAATTGCTTTTGCGCCGCGGGCTTTTTCGCGCGCTACGTCTAGTGCAATGTGATAAGGAAGAATAAGCGGACAAGCTTCACTAATCTTTAATCGCTCGCGCACTGGAACACCACGCTCTTCAAGCATAGTCATTTCCTTCATTAGTGCGTCTGGGCTAAGCACAACACCGTTACCAATAATACAGGTAACATTATCGCGTAGGATGCCTGATGGGATTAAGTGAAGTACGGTTTTTTCACCGTCGATTACTAGAGTGTGACCTGCATTGTGTCCGCCTTGGTAACGAACAACATATTTTGCGCGATCAGTGAGTAGGTCTACGACCTTGCCTTTACCCTCGTCACCCCATTGAGTGCCGAGTACCACAACGTTCTTTGCCATGAATCATATGTGTAAGAAAATTAGGCGGGGATTCTACAAAATTCTAGGGCAAGGATCATCTTTTTTTCGAACAAAAATACGACTATTTTATTTTTATTTTTGAAATCACAAAGATGCCCAACTGCCGCTCGAGCCTTTTTGAAATAAGGCTTGGCTTCTTATTTTCCAGCACAAACATTCTAAGACGCTAATTTTTAAAGCTTTCTAAACATTACCTGGTATGAAAGCTGAACAGACGGTCTACCGCAGTCTGCACTACGCCCATTTATATAACGTTTTGCTATTATTCGTGGGCATTCGGTACTTAAGAGCTAATGAGGTATTCAAAGGGCTGAAAATATACCTCTGAATGTTGAATACAGGTTTAAGAGCACACTTTTCAGTCAACGGTAAAGTCGCGCTCCTTTTCGTACTATGTATTACGGTAAAGCGCGTGGCAGTGTTTGATGAGGTCCGTTTTCACACCGCTTTACGCCACTTAATGCCTAGTTCTGGGCGCTAACTCAACTGAAATAAAACAGCAGTAGTGCGCCTATTATCACAAGGGTTCCGCCAATTTGACGCAGTTGATTGCTGGGCTGTTGGCTTATCTGAAGTAAATAATTGCGCCATTTATTAGGAAAAAGAAGCGGCCCTATTCCTTCTATAATAAGTACAAACGCTAAAGCGGGTAGTAGCCACTCCATAAAACTATCCTTAAATAAGTGTGACGTTAATATTTACGTATGTTTAAAGCAACGACTTACGCTTTCTGATTCAGTGCGGTTAAATCAATGTACTCAGGGGTGTGGTACAGACCAAAACCAAACCGTAAACGGTTTCCTCTAAAATCGGTAAGGATATGGTGCTCTTTAAGCGCTGAAGCAAGGGCTTTTGTTTCATCGGCACTATCTAATTCAAAGGTAAGGAAGTGCCCTCGGTTTGCTTCATCACTTACTGCTAGATGTTTTTCGTTTAGCAAGGGATGGTTGCAGGTAGCAAGTTTCTCTAGAAATGTGCGCTGCATGCCCATTATATATTCGTTAACTGTGGCTACATCAATGCCATTGTCGTCGAACATGCGAAGCACGGCTCTTAATCTGTAGAGCGCGGTAAAATCCATGGTCGCACCAGCAAAGCGCATTCCATCTAGACTATATTGAACGCCCTCTTTGCCGCCAACCTTGCGAGGCTTATCTAGCTCGCCAAACTCTGCAAACCAGCCTGTGTAAGCAGGTCTTAGCTCACAGCCCACGGGTACGTGCGCAAAACATGCCCCCTCTCCTGCCTGAGCATATTTGTAACTACCGGCAAGATAAAAGGCTCGGTGGGCAATGTTCGCTATATCGGTAGGCTTTGCCATAAACCCGTGATAGCCATCAACCACAATAAGGGTATTGTCGTTAGTTACGCTATTTACGATATCTGTGACATCGTTCACCACGTATCCGGAATTAAAAAACACCTGACTAAAAAAAACCAGCTCGGGATCGTGTTCGGCAATGGCGGCCTTAAAGCGCGACGCAAACGTATCGTAGGGTTTAGTAGGTACGGTAATAAGTTCTATCGCACCCTGCTCTTGCATCCTAGTCGCTTGGCGCTGAAAACTGTGAAACTCGCTGTCTGTCGACACTACTTTATAAGGCGCAGTACTATCGATGCAGCTCATTACGCGATAAAGCAGCTCATGGGTATTGGGCGCAAAAACGATTTGCTGTGGTGCACCCGTGTTCAGTATGTTGCTAATGCGCTGCTGTAGCTCTGGCACCAAAGTTTGGAAGAAATATCCCCATTTTTCGTCAACATACTTAGCGCTGTCATCCCAGTAGTTGAGCATTGCATCACGCGTGCAGTCGGGCCAAAAGTAGTGGCTGTGACACGCATAATGCTGTTTACCTTTGTTCGCATTAAGAAAACCCGTATAAAAATGCTGATATGCCATGCTCTATTGCCCAATATAAAAACTGCGTAAACCCTAACAGACTTCTTTATTTTTCGCATGATTCTGCGCCTGCAACAAAACATTTATTTACAAATTAAGTGTAAATTGTTTTGCCCAAATCGACGTGCTTAGTGATATTTCTTATATAAACACAATCACAGCAAATTTTAAGAACTCTGCTATACCCTAAAGAGGCAAGATGTTTTTGTTAGCTGAGTTAGCAAGCTCCGTCTGTTCCACGCAGACAAACATTAAAGGTATTTTATGCGTTTTCCTAAATACGGAAATTATTCATTGGATGTCTCAGGTAACGTACTTGAGGTGTTTGCAACCGGGGCGTGGAACCTGAAAACGACAGAGTTTTTTATAGAAGAAATGCATGAACTTATCGCTAAGTTCGACAATAAGCCTTGGGCTGCCCTAATGGACGGTCGCCGCTGGGTGTTATCTACTCCAGATTGCCAAACTCGGTTAGCCGAGGCAATTAAGGTGAACATTTCGCGAGGATTAACTCGCTCTGCTTATGTGCTGGAGACTGGCATGGTAAGGCGAGCCCAGTTAGAAAGAACGCACCCCTCTAAGCAACGGGAGTTTGAAACTAGCAACTACGAACGAGAATATTTTCAAAAGTACTTTCAAGCTCTAAACTGGCTGCACAAAGAAGGTTTTTCCCCTATTGTTCAGCCTTAGTAAATGGGTTTGTCAATGCGCTGGTGAAAAATAAAAGCGCATAGTTACAATTTTTTGTTCACCAGCACAAAGTCGCACGCCCCATTTATTGAAGTCAAAATGACCGTTTTCACGCTTTAACTACTTTTAAAGCGCTTTTAAAGCTTAATACAATAAACTGTATACTTTACGGCGGTATTCCGACTTAAGTGGGTCGCCGTCGGCTAATGCATTCATCATATCCATCATTAGCTTTCTAGCATCGCCAAACCCAAGTTCTTTCTTTAACACACTATAAAGAAGTTCTAGTGCATCTTGTGCTTTGTTCGCTTGCTGCAACTGTACCGCTAAATCAACTTTAAGCTGCAAGTCGTCTGGGTTCGCCTCTACCGCTGCTTGAAGCTGACGAATTTCAGGGGTGTCTGCCGCTTGCTCTGCCAGTTCAATTTTCCCTGCCAAACTTTTATAGCGAGAGTCTTGATCCACCAGCTTAATCTCTTCAAGCAAAGCTTTAGCTGTATCAATAGAACCGGTTTCAACGTAGCAATCAATAAGCATATATTTAGCGTTTACGTTATCTGGGTTAAGCGCTAGGGCTTCTTTAGCTGCGGGCAGTGCCTCTGCATAATCACCTTGCTGAATCGCTTTGCCAGCCGTGGCAAGTAAATCGTCTTCAGGATTAGGTAAATATTTAGCGAGCATTTCGCGAATTTGCTGCTCAGGCTGTACGCCAGCAAAGCCGTCAACAGGCTGACCATTTTGCACCACCATCACCGTTGGCAGACTTCTAATACCAAACTGTGCAGCCACTTCTTGCTGGGCTTCGCAATCAACTTTGGCCAAAATCAGATGCTGACTATATTCACCCGCCAGCTTTTCCAAAATAGGCATAAGATCTTTACAGGGCTCGCACCAATCTGCCCAAAAATCGATTAGCACCAGCTTATCTTGCGACGCTTCAATGATGATTTGTTGAAAGTTTTCTACCGTAATATCTACGATGGTTGCTTGGCTATTCGCAACGAGATGTTCCATAACGCAGGCCTTTAATTTCTTGTATTGAGAGGAATATGGGGCAGACGGCCTGAAATTACAAGGTTAAGGTAGGCTATCTTTGTTCACCGCGCCTTGCACTAGGAAGCGCCTCTTAATTCGCCACTTTGTTGGATCCGCGCCAGTGAGCACGCATGTTTGGAAAAACTCATTCTCTTTTTGTCGTATTCACGACAATCTATTTCAGAATAGAATGTTAACGTAGTGTAAACTACTGCTACTAAGTCACTCTACTTCTATAAAATACATGCTTATGGCCGAGAGGGTTTTATGTCTACACAAACAAGCGCTGACACGCATTTTTCTTCATTCAAAGAGTTTTACCCGTTTTATTTAAATGAACATAGAGATAGTACATGCCGCATGCTTCATTTTATAGGCTCGTGGCTGGTTCTCGGCGTTATAGCACTTGCAGTATTTATGGCTAGCTGGTCGCTACTGTGGTTTATTCCGCTAGTAGGTTACGGTTTCGCTTGGGTAGGTCATTTCTTCTTTGAGAAAAATCGCCCTGCAACATTTAAGCACCCGCTTTACAGCCTAATGGGCGACTGGGTCATGTTTAAAGATATTCTTGTAGGCAAAATTAGCCTTAAAGGCGAATAAAGCTCAAATGACTTAAAGGACGGCCAGCCCTCTATTAATAATGACAACCGCCATTGCTAGCGCCCTGCGTTGTTAAACGTTCCGCTTAATGTTGGATATGTACTTTTAACGGACAATCCAGCCTCTTCACCGCACACGCTTTACATAAAAGAAACGAAAGCGATATGGTTAGAGACAAGGTTCGCAGGTTGCTACATTTGCGTTAGGATTTACGCTAAGCACACGACAGCGAACATTCTACCTATCGCGCTCAGCGCAAAAAACAATAACAAAAGGAACAACTATGTTTGCGTCTCGTTTCGCCTTTCGACCAGTACGGAAAGGCTTATGTGTTACCTCGACTGCAGTATCACTATTGGTTTTAGGTATAAGTCAGGCCAATGCATTGCAGGAATCTGCCTCTGATTCGACTAGCTTAAATGCGCTGACATACGATGACACCTTTAACTTAGAATTTGTGGCCAACCCACAGTTTCTTAATAAGGATACGGTAATTTATTCTCGTCAGAGCATGGATGTCATGACTGACGGAAGACAAAGCCGACTTTGGCAAGTAAATATTAAATCCGGTGAGCATCGCCCGTTTATTGGTGTAGATGAAAACTTGTCACAGGCTACCTTATCGCCCAACGGTAAAATGGTGGCATATACAAAATCGGTCAACGGCCGCGCACAAATCCATCTCTATTACTTAGATACCAAGCAGTCTGTGCGCTTGACCAACACCAGCGAAGCACCTCGTCAGTTAACCTGGTCTCATGACAGCAAAACCTTAGCCTTCACCCAGTTTACCGAAGAAAAGCAAAAGCCATTGTTTACCGGCATGCCGAGCAAGCCTAAAGGAGCAAAGTGGGCTGACCAAGGCACCTTTATTGGTGCGGTGCAGTATAGAGGTGACGGAAGAGGCTACTTGCGTGAAGGCTTTGACCAAATATTTGTTCTGCCTGTTGAAGGCGGTACGCCGCGTCAATTAACAACGGGGAAATTCCCTAGCGGCGGCACCCTTTCTTTTTCTAAAGAGAATGACTGGATTTATTTTGCCACACCACAACGAGAAGACTACGCGCTGCACCCTTTGTTTAGCGACATCTATAAAGTGAATGTGAATACAGCGGCAGTTGAACAAGTTACCGATATTGAAGGGCCTGAAGGTAGACCAACCTTGAGTCCCAACGGACAATACTTGGCGTTTACTCAGCTCAACGACAGAAAGCTTTCTTATCAGAATGGCGACCTAGTTGTACTTGAGCTTGAAAGTGGTGACATCACTCGATTAACCACGTCACTAGATAGAAGCCTAGGCAAATTTGAATGGCGCAAAGACAGCCGAGGATTAATCTTTTCTTACCTTGATCATGGCGAAACTAAACTTGCTGCGGTGAACCTGAAAGGCGATGTGAAACCGATCGACGTTAGCATAGGTGGACAAGCGTTTGGACGCCCTTACACGTCGGGCGACTTCGCCGTTAGTGATAAAGGCGACATTGTTTACACCACGGCAAGCCGCACTGTGCCTGGCGACCTAGCGCTTTATAGAAAAGGTAAAGACGATACGCAACTCACCGATTTAAACAGCGATGCACTTGGTCATAAAACGCTGGCAGAAGTACAAGACCTTTCCGTAGTATCAAGTGTTGACGAGCTACCTATCGACGCATGGATTGCATTGCCTCCTGGATTTGATAGCAGCAAAAAATACCCGCTTATATTAGAAATTCACGGCGGCCCGCATGCTGCCTACGGCCCTCACTTTGCTATGGAAATTCAGCTAATGGCCGCGCAAGGTTATGTCGTGGTATGGGCTAACCCAAGGGGCAGCAGCTCTTACGGTGAAGACTTTGGTAATTTGATCCACCATAACTACCCATCAGAAGATTATAACGACCTAATGGACGTGGTAGATGCGGTTGTTAAGCAAGGCTATGTAGATTCAGAGAACTTGTTTATTACTGGTGGCTCAGGCGGCGGAACCCTTACCGCATGGTCCATCGGTAAGACTGATCGCTTTAGCGCAGCTGTTGTAGCTAAGCCGGTCATTAACTGGGTAAGCTTTTCGTTGACTGCCGACGCATACCCGTACTTCAGCAACTACTGGATGGCAGATATGCCATGGAATATTGCCGATAAGTTATGGCAGCGCAGTCCGCTAAGTCTGGTGGGCAACGTGGTAACACCAACCATGTTGCTAACCGGTGAAGCCGATCACCGTACGCCAATTAGCGAAACAGAGCAGTATTATCAAGCCTTGAAGTTACAAGGCGTAGATGCTGCAATGGTGCGAATTCCAGGGGCTTCACACGGCATTGCAAGCCGTCCTTCTCGCTTAATACAGAAAGTAGGAAATATTGTGGCGTGGTTTGAACGTTACAAAAAGGGTAACGACAGCGAATAAGTCAATACGAGACCCGATGTCTTTATAAATAAAAAGGGCGCTTACTTCATTTTACAATAACAATGAAGTGGCGCCTTTTCTCATTCTACGTCTTATACCAGAATTTGAAAGGGAACAGCCATTCCTGCATTCCCACGCTTCGCTATGAAGCTTGCCAGCGCCTTCTGAGTGAGCACTTATCTATGCGGACTGGTATTATGCTATTTGGTTAGCTTTAATACTTTGCCGTTCGGTGCATCGGTCAGTAAGTAAATGGCACCTTCTGGGCCAACTTCAACGTCGCGAATACGGGCGTGATTGTCACGAACATATTCAAACTGCTCTTCGGGCTTTCCACCTTCTACCTTGATACGGCGAAGGTGGGTAAATTTCAACGAACCCACTAATATATCGCCGTTCCACTCTTTGAACATGTCGCCTTGGTAGAAGGTTAGGCCGCTTGGTGCAATAGACGGGTCCCAGTACAACCAAGGCTGCTTCATACCATCCATATGGGTTTTGTCGCTGATAATGTCGCCACTATAGTCAACGCCATAGGTAATCACAGGCCAACCGTAGTTTGCACCGCGCTCAAGGATATTGATTTCATCACCACCTTTCGGGCCATGCTCCATCGCCCATACCGCACCAGTTTCAGGATGAATAGTAACGCCTTGCACGTTGCGGTGACCATAGCTGAATATTTCAGGGGCTTTGCCGTCTGTGAAAGGGTTATCTTCTACTGCGCTGCCGTCACGCTTTATGCGTACAATTTTACCGAAGTGGTTATCGGTATTTTGTGCTTCTTTCATATACTTATAACGGTCGCCCATTGTGACGTACAAATGCTTTTTAGCATCGAACGCTAGACGACAGCCAAAGTGAAAGCCGTTATCGACGATTGAGTCGGCACTAAAGATAACATCAACATTTTCAAGGCCTGAATTAGTAAGCGTGGCTTTTGCAACACTACTGCTGCTGCCCGGCTTGCCCTCAACCTCACTCGCTTTGCTGTAACAGAAGTAGATAGTGTTATTGCTGGCAAAATCCGGGTCGATAGCGATGTCCAACATACCACCTTGGTTTTGCGCAACTACCTTAGGCACATTACCTAGACGTCCTGATAACTTACCGTCTTTTGATAAACGCTGAATGCCACCTTCACGTTCCGTAACTAGCAGATCGCCATTTGGCAAAAATGCCATTCCCCAAGGATGAACAAGCCCTTCAGCAAGCGTGGTTACGGTAATATCGCTGTCGGTGATTTCATGCGCTTCGCCATGTTTGTGGTCTCCGTGAGCTAAAGCGGATTGGCTGATCGTAAGCGCCAATACACAAGCAAGTGACTGCGCCAGCGCGCTCACAGGTTTGGATGGTACAGCTAAAATAGTTGATGGTTTCATCGCTAGGAGCCTCATTTTAAAAAGCCGTGTAAGCGTTGACACAGGCTTCTTCTATTATTTTTAGTGGAAGGCAGTATACAAAAAAGGGCACAGCGCTGCTGTACCCTTTGTGATAATTTCACTTGCTTATGCGATAAAGGTGCCTAGTCGATTGAGCCTAAGTTAAACCACCGTCACCGCACTTATATAGCGATTTACTTTGGTAATGTTGCGCGAAGCATCCACGCAGTTTTTTCGTGAACGCGCATACGATCGCCAATTAACGCTGCAGATGACTCATCGTCTGCGTCTTGCGCTAGCTTTAACGATTCACGGCAAGTTTTCACAACTTGCTCATGACCGTGAGTTAACAATCTCACCATTTCCGTCGCTTCAGGCACACCTTCCACTTCTTCAATTGAACTAAGCTCAGCGAACGACTTATATGTGCCCGGTGCAGCAACACCTAGAGTACGAATACGCTCTGCAATTTCGTCTACCGCTTCGGCAAGCTCTGTGTAATGCTCTTCAAACATTAGGTGCAATTCACGGAACTGCGGCCCTTCTACGTTCCAGTGAAAATTATGCGTTTGAAGGTACAAAGTGTAAGAGTCGGCCAATAGCTTTTTAAGGCCTTCTGCTACTGCGTTACGATCGCTCTCAGAAATACCAATATCAATCTTGCTCATGTCACACTCCTTAACGTTAAAACCCTTTTTAGATTTACCTTCAGCCCATTCATCGGCGCTGAAAAATCTTGGTTTAAATAATATAAGTTAATAGTACTACAGAAATTTTGATTTAGATTAACGGTTTAGTTGATTGCATTCATCGCATTAATCGATGACTTTATACATTCTGCCTCAGCCACTCTATTAATGGTGGTGATGGTGGCTTTCGCCCGCTTCTTTTTTAACAGGTAGCAAAACCGGTAGTTCACTCCCATCGCTAAATGTGAGGGTTAGTGCTACTTCGCTGCCCTCTTCTAATCCTTTGGTCAGCCCCATCAACATGATATGACGGCCGCCTGATTCAAAAGAGACCATTTCGCCCGCTTTTATTATAACGCCGTCAGTTAGCTCACGCATTTTCATCACGTCTTCCTCCATCACCGTTGTGTGGATTTGCGCTTCACTTGCTACATCGTTTGATACTGAAACAGACGTCAGTGTTTTATCGCTGTCACTATGATTATGCAAAGTAAAGTACACTGCGCCGGTTTTTGCCAAAGCAAATGTTGCTCTGGCATAACCATCCATAACCATTACATCTGATTGCTTACTGGCGTGCTTGTGCTGCTCTTTCGGCAAGTGATGATTTTCATGGTCATTGCCATGCGCGTAAATAGTCGCAGACATGCTTAAAGAAAATAAGCCAGTTACGATAACTAATGGTTTAAATGATTTGGAAAAAAGTGACATACAGTCTGCTCCGAATGAATACTCGTAAGCAAGTGTACGTAAGATTGGCATAGGAAAAAAGAAAAATGGTGCCGACTGCCGGAATCGAACTGGCGACCTACTGATTACAAGTCA